>VGKX01000113.1 GCA_016866895.1 Candidatus Parvarchaeota archaeon | reverse complement strand
ACGTTTTTTCTTTCGTTTTGATCCATAAAGAGATAACGGCTCAATGTCCCATGGATTTTTCATTCATAGCACCTCCACACATCTCATTCAATTTGTTCATTTGTTCCTTTCTCCCTTTCCGCGCTGGGAAGGCAAGCTTGGCCGCCAAAAAAAGGGCCTAAATCCATATATGCTTGATATCTTTTGGTTTTTCTAGAAGTATGTTTTCTAACTGGTTCTAATCTGAATTTATCCGGAAAAAATCCCTAGAAATTTTTGCATAACAACTTTGAATTTTCCTTTACCTAGCCTTCCAATGCGTTTTATCACAAGACTGGGCTCAATCGTAGTTAGATATGCTGGATTCACATAACTTTCGGCCCACAAGCCACCTTCCCAGTCTTCTTTCATTATTGAAATCAAATTTGAATCTCCACTGTTATAAGACGTCATGCTGCAAATGATTATATCTCGAGAGGAATTGTTGAAAATATCCGAACTAAGGACTAATGCCGGCCTTTGCTTGCTTCCAGTCTGGTCAGGATAAGGAAAAGGCACCAGGATTATGTCTCGTTGTTTCAGTACTTGTTCCATACTTCATCATCTTTAGGATTATCCCATATTTTTTTTAGGCTTTTTTGGGAAAGAGTATACCACCCATGGCCTTCATCATCCTTGCCTTGCATCCTGAATTTAAATCCCTTCAACGCTTCACGTAGCACTTCAGTCTTTGATGCTGCATAACCAGCTTTTATATAACGCTCAACAAGTTTTTCCAGCTCTCCTTCAAGCTTGAAATTCACAACAACCATACTTACACCCCGTACTTTGCATGCCAAACCAAACAGACAAATGCAACTATTGTGTGTTTATTGTGTGTTTAACACATATATTAGCTTTACTAACCTATACTATTTTAGCTTTTCTAGCAATATCCAGGTTCTTGGCGTTTGTCATATTATTCTTTATATGAAGTATCTTACCAAAAAAATTTCAGATTTGACTCGCACTGATGCACAAGATTGCCGGATTTCATCTCGAATTGCGAATCAAAACTGAACTACTCTTCTAACTTTTCAAGCGCAAGGCCTGCAATTACAATGTTTGCAAAACCCATTACTGTCCAAGATAGAACCATAAGTAGCGAAAAAGTAAAGCTGGAAAAGTTCACAAGAAATGAAGGCACTGAAAAAAGCACCCCGAAACATGCGCCAAACTCAAAACCGTTTTTCCATGATTTTCTTGTCTTGAACCATGTATATGTCAACAGCATGCCCAACGCTACAGGATACACAAAAAACAAGGACATTACTGGGTCGTTCCAAGGCCTAAAAGCAGGAGTTGTATATTCGGATTGGAGCAGGGGAAAGACCAAATTGAGAATCCAGCTGAAAACCATGCTGCACGCTAAAAGCAATATCCCGACTGAAAATGCAAGCAGGTATCTGTTTTTCATAATACCACCGTCCAGAATTTGATTGTTTGAGTATTTAATATTTTCAGTGAAGTTGCCACATGTTTCTAGACTAGATTGGGCTTATAAAAACAATTCATTAATCACGCGTGTCGGGAAGCTTTTTACGCCTTATGCGAGAAAGCTTGGCATGGACATTAAACTCAAGGCAATTTTGTTCTACTTGGTTGGAGCAGTGGTGTTTGCTGCCTTGCTTTTCATTCCTGCAGGAACGCTTGACTTTTGGCAGGCGTGGCTTTACATGACAATAGTTCTCGTGCCTGCAGCATTTGTGGTGCTCTATTTTTTGAAAAACGATCCGGCCTTCCTTGGGCGGAGGATGAAGATGAAGGAAAAGGAAAGGGGGCAGCAACTTATCATAAAGCTTGGCACGCCTCTTTTCCTTGCAGGCTTTTTGTTACCTGGCCTGGACAGGAGATTTGGCTGGTCCAACGTTCCACTCGAGGCCGTGCTGGCTGCGCAAGCAATTGTCTTTATCGGCTATCTTCTCATTTTCTGGGTTTTCAAAATAAACAGCTGGGCTGGAAGGACGATTGAGGTGGTGAAAGGGCAGAAGTTAATCTCAACAGGCCCCTATTCGGTTGTCAGGCATCCCATGTACGTTGGCTTTCTTGCCATGTACTTATCAACGCCATTTGCGCTTGGTTCCTATGTTGCCCTTGTGCCCTTTGTGCTATGCATCCCGCTTCTTGTGGCCAGAATAAGAAATGAGGAGAAAGTGCTGAACAGCAAGCTAAGCGGTTACAAGGAGTACTGCAAAAAGGTGAAGTGGCGGCTGGTTCCAAACATATGGTAGCATGCCTTGAAAAAAGGTGTCTTGATGGAGAAAAAGTTCCGAAACAGTGCGCAAGCTTACAGGGGTTGAACTTGAAAACTATCTAAAGATAAAAAGGCAGATTGAGGAGATTTGGATGGAGGATGCCAAACTCCGCGAGGAACTTGTAATAAGGGCTTGAAGTTTGAAAGAAAGTGGTGGAGTGGACCCCTTGGCAAGCCAAAAAATTTTGAGGTTTAGATTCGGCCATTTTTGCTTTTGTGCGCGCCGTTCAGGATAAATTCAAGCTCCTCCTGTGCAAACTGCTTGGATTTTTCAAGGTGCTCGATCTCATGCTCAAGCCTATGCATATTGCTATTTTTGCTTGAAGTTTCTATCGATGGTACGCCGTTTTCTGCCGATTTCTTGCCTTTTTCTGCCAGTTGGTTGAAAAATTCGTTGTTTAAGCTCGCAAAAGTTACTATATTTTCAAAATATGTTTTCCTTATTTTTACAAGCTTCTCAAGCATGTTAATAGTTCTTCCGCAGAGTTCAATACAAGCGTAAAACAGTTCATGCTCAGCAAAAAACCTAAAGTATACTTCAAGCGGCTTGTTTTTTGATTGCAGTTCATTTGCGATTTTTTTGTATGTTTCAAGATAAACTTTTAGATGGTTTTTGGGCGGGTCAATGCTTTGCGTGTATAATTTGTTGTTCTCTTCGTGCTGGTGCTTTGAAATTGATTTTATTTCTTCAAGCATCCCATTGCTTATTTTTGTGAATACATACTTGGTTTTGTCAAGAAGCAGGAGCCATGTCGAATCAAAACCTTTTTCTTCAAGTGAGTTCCTGATAATGTTTGTCGGATCAAGTACAATTAGTGCAGACAAATCATTGAATGCGTTTAGCAGAATCTGGAGTTCAAAGTGATAGGCTGTCCAAAAAATATCATTGTTTGCAGTAATACCGCTTCTGCCAAGCCTGAAATTAAGAGGCGCGCCGCTTCCATCTTCTATGGCTTTGGATGTCCTATTTATAAGATCCACATAACTTTCAGGGGTTCCAAAATTCTCGCTTTTTTTTGCAAGTTGTCTCAAAAGCGAGACAGTAAGCTCAAAATCAGCATCAAGCTCGTCTCTCATGGCAACAATTTTTTCATGCTGGGCTACTAGAGTTTTTTTGCTGTCATATACCTTATTTTTCCAGTCCTCAAATTTAGCTATCGGCTTGGCGTTGGTTGTATGCGGTTGGGTGGTTTTTTGACATTGCGCCTCCGCTTTCAGTTCAGTTAATTTTTCTTGCAGTTCAAAAAGTTTTTCATCTGCTTGCTGTAAGAAAACCATCAAGTTGATGGAGCTTGGCTCTTTGAGCCATATGTTCCAGTATGGGTCATTTACAAACCTGCCGCAGTTTGTAACAAACTTTTCCCTAAAATCAACAATTCTTTTTTGAGGCACCTCGCCTAGCTCGCACTTGCGGAGCTTTCCGTTATGGTGCATGCTAAAGACTTTGACATTATTAACCATGAATCAATATTAAGAATAACTAAATTATAAAGCTTTCAGAAGGAAAAATGAGCATTTCAATAGGCTTGGCTACATGCTGCGAGCTTAAAGATACTGGGCGTTTGCAATGGGCATGGAAAAGGATGAATGTTGTGGTAAATGCCCTTATATATGCGCCTATTCTTGCACACTTGACTTGATGCACTTAAAGCATTTGGGCTTTGGCCTTGAAAAATCTACACATACTGGGAGCTTGCAGGCTGTGCAGGGGGCCTGTTTACGCGCTTTATCCGCTCAAACTCCTGCTTATAGATGCCCCACATCTTTTCCCCTTCCTTTTTTTCAAGTATTTTACAGACGATATGCCTTGGAACAGGGACGCTCATGCCCTGGATTGGCCTGTAGTCAACTAATGCATAGTCGCCTTCCTTGATTTGGGCGGTTATTTTTTGGCTTATTTCCAAGGTCAGCAT
>VGKX01000112.1 GCA_016866895.1 Candidatus Parvarchaeota archaeon | reverse complement strand
CAGGTATTTATCACTTGCTAGGGTTTTATCTGATGCAATCTGAACCGGGCTGCAACAATCGTCCAGCAAAAAGATATAAATGCAGCAATAGAATATGAATGCTATGGAAAAGGGCAAAAAATGCACAAAATCTGACCGGGGCGCTTGGCACAATGAACCATTGCCAAGCAAGGGGGCGCTTTTGAAAATTCCGCTTTTTTTGCTTTTCCTGTCATCTTTGCTCTTTTTTGGCTGTACGATTCCAGACTTGACTGAAAAGGGCAATGTGGCGCCTGGAAAACAGGCAGGCCAGCCGCAGATTCCACCCAAGGCTCCAAGCTTGCCTCCGCTTCCCCAATCCGAACCTGTGAAACTTCCCACAATCGCATTTCTTGATGTTGGAAACGGCGAGGCAACCTTGTTTTTGTCCCAGGGTAAAGCAATTCTTGTTGACGCAGGCCCTGACCCTGATGCAAAGGCACTGAGGGCCGCCCTTGCAAAATATGGGGTCAAGGAGCTTGAGCTTGTAGCAATCACAAGGCCAACCGACAAGCACTACGCAGGGCTTTCCAAGCTGACTCCGGGCTTTGGAATTAAGCGGGTTATAACTAATGGGGCCACGGACGGCCAGGAATACAAAAAGCTTCTTGCACAGCTTTCAAAAAACAAGGTGGCGCTTGAAGACGTCTCTTATGGCTGGAGCGAAAAAATCGCGGGCTTTGATATATTAGTCCTCAATCCTCCAAAAGGCGAGGCGCTTGGCGCAAGCGATGCCAAGGATTCACTTGTCCTGCTTGTCAAAAAAGGGCCGATTTGCGCGCTGCTCATGTCAGACGCCCAGGCTAGTGGCGCTATCGGAAGCGAGGGCGGGACGGTTTTTGGCGGCGTTGAGGCGCGCCTTGCTGCAGACCAAAAAACCAAGGGCTGCCAAATCCTAAGGGTCGGCGATTCTGGCTCTGGGAACACGGCTTCATTCCAGCTGCTTGAATCAACAAGACCCAAATATGCTGTAATCAGCGTTGGCAACAATGGCCAAGGGCTTCCTGCCCCAGTAACACTTGAGCGCCTTGCGCTTCGAAACGTCTCTGTTTACAGGACAGACACTGGCGGTGACATACTAGTGTTTGAGCAAAACCAGACGTATTCTGTTGCAAAATCCAAGGCCAGTTGATTTTCAGTTTTGTTATCAGGCACGACAAGACATCTACCGTGTAGAGATGCTCTGTTTCAAATCATTCTTATTTTGTTTTTTATCTACATAAGCTGCCTATGGATCAGAAGTTAATCTACGTTTAGCTTTTGGAACCTGCAGCTCGCCAGTTCCCCTTATGTGTTTTTTGACAAAAGTTTCGCCTTCTTCCAAAGGGACTTGGGCTTTTTCTGCTTCCTTTTGTGCCTGCTTCGACACCTTGTAGTTTTTTGGAAGCCTGCGGGCAAACCCTGCGACTTCGGTTGCCCTTCGACAAGTTCTTTTTTCGGTCTCTTTGGCAGCCTGCTCAACTTCCAACTCTCCCTCACTTGCAAGCAAGGGGCGCTGTTCGGTCAGGAATTTTACCCTTGGCAAAAGCAGTTGCGGGGTCGCGATTTTTTTTGCCCTGGCAATGGCTGGCACCAAGTCACCAACAATGCTTGTTGCAGGCAGGGAAGGGGTTTTTGAGACGATTGAAAGTGGCACTACCAAATCATAAAGCCTCATGATTTGACTGAGTCTGAAAAGAGAGTATTCTGTTTCCTTGCCTGCTTTCTCAAAAATCTCCCTAAGCGGCAATATGCCAATGCCCGTTGAACAGTCAAGTTCACCGTCCTTCCCAAGCGATATGTTAAGACCGGTAGTAAAGTTGAATGCTATATATCTCTGGAGCTCGCTTCCATCAGGTCTGAACTCTTGCTCGATCTTTGTCAACTTACTCCCAATGATTGATGTGCGTTGGGCCATGAATATGCGGGCAGCTGTTCCGTTCTTTATTTCCGATTCTGCAACGCTCGTCGGATTTAGTGTAGGGATGTCCTGCGGATCCATAAAAAGCCAGACATGCCCGCTTGGGTTCATAATCCCATCCTGGAAATACGATGTCTTTAGCCCGAATTTGCGCAATTCGTTCATTTCAGTAACCAGTTGGCTTGAAAGCAAGTCCAAGTCAGGGAACTGCTTAAGCATTGCCTCAAGCTGCTGGCTGCCGTCCGCAATTGAAAGTGAAGAAGCGTAGATTCTGGCCTGGCACAGGTTTCCGGCAAAGACAGAAAGCATGTCCGACCTGCTAATAATTTTTATCGAGCAGTTCGCATCTCGTAGTTGCAGGCCTAGCTGGTCCAGGCCGTCAAACGTGGCACGGTCAATGTCAACCCCTCTAAGAAAATACAGAATAAGATATGTGGTAATATCGTTGAAAGTAGTACTTGGCGCACCTGCTCCGATGGTTTCAATACGCAGCTTGTCAATCGTCGCTGTCAAATCAAACAGAGCCGTCAGCCTGGAGCCAAAGTTGCCTTTAGGGATTTCCTGCTCGCAGATATTTTTTGCAAGCCCGGCTATATGTTCCGGCGTGGGTTTGGCCTGCCTAAGCGCAACGCGTATCCTCATTTCAAGAGGCTTATTGATGGCCTTTGGTACCGGTAGGCGCTCAAGAAAGTTAAATCTACTCATTGAATCACTTGTGTTAGATTATATAATTACATGTAACATGTTTATATAACTATCGAAGTGAAAAAAAGGTGCATTTTTTATTCATTTGGAAAATGCCTTTGATACCCAAGACTTGTTATGTCTGGGAAATTTGCAAATTCTGCAAATTTGCAAAATTTTGAAAGCGCAGCTTTCAAAAGTAATGGCACAACGTGGCATTCAGCATTTTGCCGGCAGCAAAATGCACATGGCGTGAAACCCACTGCTAAAGCTTGTGGGTAGCCAAATGTTGCGAATCATGCCACAAGGACTCTTGTCAGTCCTGCAAGCATTTTCCTAAATTTTCTCAATCATCTTCAGGACTTCTTCATACACAAGTGTGCCAAAGCCAGCGTGCAGGCGAAGTGAGGCAGCTGAATCGTGCCCACCACCAGCCATAAGTGCGCCTTTTAGATCTTGTTCTATATGTGCCACAATTTTTGTTGCTGCAAATCCAGCGTCGATTGCAGCCTTGTTTGCCCTGAAGGTCACAAGCCTGTCCCCATGCCCTATTGCAACAAGCGGCTCGCTTTCATTTCCCCTGTTTTGCTGCCAGAAAATCCCATCAACTGCCTTCGCCCTGCCAAGCCCGGGATATTTCCCGGCAAGCTTGTCAACCTGTATGAGGCTCACCTTGAATCTGCCAATTTTCTTCATCCGTGAAAACTCCTGTGCAGCCTGCTGCAGCTGGCCGGCTTGCTGCCCGACAAGCCCAATCAGCTCATCCAGCTCAGGGCCGCCAAAGACAATTTTTTTGAACTGCTCAAGGGATTTTTGCTTTCCCTGCATTGCCGCGTAGTCCAGGGCATGTGCAATCTGCTCAAGCTTTTTTGTGTGCCTTACAAGAGTGCTTTTGTCGGCAACAAGGGAAACATCGCAAAGAAGCTTGAGATAGCCTGAATCTTTTTGGCCTTTTTCAGAAAGCTTGAGGCAAGCTCCAGCCAAATGGGCGCAAAGCACCCCTGCGGAGTAGTTGGTGCTGGCGCCGTAATCAAACTGCGTCAAAACAAAGTCGTACTGGCCCCGTGTCTTGGCATCAACTGGGTGATGGTCCACAAGCATCATGGAGCACCCCGGGGCAGACTGCCTCAGCTCGCGCAAACCATTCGCGCTTTCCTGATTTGACGCAAAATCAACGAAGACAAAAAGGGCCCTTGCGCCAGCGTCAGATGCCCTTAGGGCATCCTCCTGCGCATCCAAGGCAAAATAAGTGGCAGACCTGCTTTCATTTGCGCTGACTGCAAATCCGGCTTCTCCAGTGCCCTGTCTTTGGGCCTGCTCAACAAGCTTCAGGGCCTGGCTGATGCAAAGAGCGCTGCATATTCCATCGGCGTCATTGTGGTATCTAATAATGACTTTTTTGCATTTGCGCGCCTGCTGCTGCAAAAATTCAGCAGCCCTCCAAAACTCCGGCAGCATTTTTTCAAGCGCGCCATCCTTGACAAGAAGTTCCATCCTAGTTTTCCCCTAAAAACTGTCGGCAGACGCCAAAGCCGCCATCCTGCATAAACCCACTGCGGCAAGTTGTCTGTTCCAACCCCTGCACTTAAATTTGGACACAGGCAGATTTATAAAATTG
>VGKX01000111.1 GCA_016866895.1 Candidatus Parvarchaeota archaeon | reverse complement strand
TGGACATGAAAATGCCATAAAGCGACTTTCGGCCTGCCAAAAACCCAAGAACAGGGTTTAGGATTTCAGGCACCTGCGGCGCTTTTTTGAAGTTGTAGGCAAAGCCTGCGCTAAACACCCGGTCTATGAATCCTTTGAGTATTGCAGGGGTCGTGTACCACCAGACGGGGAAGATGAAAATGAGCCTGCTTGCCCTTGAGATTTTTTCCTGGTAGGAAAGCACCAGCCTGTCAGAGGGCCTGCCCCTAAGCTCTTCCTGCTTGAGCACAGGGTCGAAGTTGTCGGCATAAAGGTCGATGACTTCATATGCCAGCCCCTTCTCAGACAGCCGTGTTTTGACAAAGCCGAGCAGGGCTGCGCTGTGGCCGTTAACCTGGTCTGGGTTTGAATATATGATTAAGTCCATGGAAGAACCTAGAAATTCTAGGGATTTGTCTCAGGAAGCTTGATGAATGCCATTGGTTCCAGGCACCAAAGTTATCAGGAGAGTGTTTTTTAAACCCTGCCTATGAAAAAACCTAAAGCCCCAACACGTTGGCAGCCGGACTGGAGGCAGGCTGACAAAACGATGATTGGCCTTGATTATATTTGGAATAAAATTTAGAGAGGGAATTTCTTGGAGTTCATAAAAAAATTTGCAATGGCATCAAGGGCCCCATTTCTTGCGGCAAGCATCCTGCCTGCACTTGTTGGTGGTGCAATAGCGCTTGGCGACGGGAAATTTTCGCTTGTCCCGTTTTTGGCTGCCATGGCTGCCGCAATTTTTGCCCATCTTGGGACAAACCTTTCAAACGACTATTTTGACTATAAGAACGGCAACTACCCGGCAAAAAAAACCGGGCCGACAGGGGGAAGCTTTGCAATACAGTCAAGGATGTTTTCCGAGTCGGAAATAATCCGCATGGCTTATGCCTGTTTTGGCATATCGGCAGCCCTTTTCATTTACCTTGGCCTCAGCATAAGCCCAGTTGTTCTTGCCCTGGGGCTTTTGGGCATTGCAATAGGGTACTTTTACACTGCGCCGCCTTTTGCCCTTGGCTATAGGGGGCTTGGGGAGATTGCAACATTTGTTGGCATGGGGCCGCTACTTTTGCAGACGGTTTATTTTGCACAGGCAGGAAGCTTTAGCGAGATTGGATGGTATGTTTCGGCGTTCATCGGGGTTCTTGTGTCAAACATACTTCTTGTTGCCCAGATTCCAGACATTGCAATTGACAAAAAAAGCAGGAAAAAAACCCTGGCTGCAAGCTGGGGCGCGGGGGCGGCAATAAGCGCATTCACACTTTTCACTTTAGTCGGGGGGGCTGTGCTTGCCGCTGGGATTTTGCTTGGCAAGGCGCCAATGTTTTTGGCAGTCGGGCTTTTGGGGATTCTTGGGACGGCCCATATTAGAAGGCATTTTGAGTCCAAGGATTACGGGCTTGGGGTAAAGGAGGCTGTGGACATGCTTGTTGTCTGCAGCCTGTTTACAATTGCAGGGCTGCTTGTTGGAAGAATTTAGGTTTAGAGTAAAGCTTATATACACGATGCATTTACAATAAAACTAGAATGATGACATTAATCATTAAATGATTAAAAAATTGGTGAATGCCGAGTGAAAATAAATAAATTTCCAGCACTCATTTTAGTATTTGTCTTGGCCATTTCCACCGCAAATTTGCATGCCCAGGTTTTCCAAAGATATGAATTGAACGTAACCCAGGCTAATTTTACAGTAGGAGTGCCGTTCAATCTTTCACTTCGAGTTGCCAATTTTTCCGGAGTAATTAACGGTTCATATCAGCCTTGCACAAGCGACCTGCTTTTCTCGGCAACCAATAACAGCACAAGCTATGCATCAAATGGAACAAGCCCTTATTTCCAGTTCCCTGTTGTGCTGAATGCGTCAACACCATTTGTAGGCGGCTATAACAACTGGTCAGTCAATATAACACAGGCGGGAAACCATTCTATCACAGCCGCGTCGTCGTGCGGTGCAACCGGGGGCGGGCAGCTTAACATAACCGTAGTGGAAGGGGGCCAGCAAGGACCGCCTCAAAACTACCAAAGTTTTACGCTTAATGTCAGCAGCCAGACAGTGCAAAAAAACTCTTACTTCAACCTGACATTGAGCATGTTTTTGACAAACGGAAGCCTTAATGCCACATACCAGGCTTGCACAAACGACATTGTAAACTCCACACAAGTGAATGTTTCGTATTACTTGGATGGTGGAACGACTTATTCCTTCCCGGTAAGGCTGAATACAAGCTCGACTCTGGGCAATTTTTCAAACGGGCGCATTAATGTTAGCGTAATGTTCAACTTGGAAGGGAATTACACACTAACGGCAACCTCTTCCTGCGCCCTTGCAGGCCAGGGCTCAATAAACATGACAGCTACCCCGGAGGTCCAGCCGACAGGGAACTCAACAATTTCCGGCTATGTCGTAAATGCTTCAAATCAATCCCAGGCAATCATAAACCAGAACTTAATGCTGACGCGAGGCGGCGCATTTTTTGCAAATGGCATGTCAAACGGGAGCGGTTATTACAATTTTTCTTATCTGCCAAACGGCAATTATACAGTCATGTCAACAGGGATAAACAATGGTTCTGTTGCAAATATTTTCCTAAGCGGCAACAATAACACAACAATCAACCTCAGCATAACAGTGAACCTGCCGCCGCCACCAAGCACGGGAAATGTCACAGTCCAAGGCTACGTAAAGAGGCCCGATGGCAACATTGAAGCGACTAGCGGCATCCAAATCCGCATAAACACATTCCAAGGCCCAAGTCCGCAAAACACCACAAATGCAAGCGGATTTTACATAATATATGGAATTCCGCCAGGAAGCAATTTCAAAATTGAAGGCAATGGCCCCCAGGGAACCGGCATCTTTATACAGCAATCCGACCTTAGAAACTCAAGTGGCGGCCTGACTATATTCAATAACTCGGCAATAACACAAAACGTCACCATTTCATCTGGTGAAGGGGGCGGAGGCGCGCCATTTGTAAACTGCGGCGGAAATGCTACAATCACAGGGAGGGTCGTGAATACAAGCGGTGCAAACCTTTCAAATGTCCTTATATTTGCCATAAATTTCCAAACCCAGCAGGGATTGCAGAACCAACAGGGGCCAAGCCAGTTTTGCGGCACCTCGGCAACAACTGATGCCAATGGAACATTCACCATTGTTAATCTTACTTCTGGCGTTTACATGCTTATGGCAAGGGACCAAAACAGCATATATGCCTCAGAAATGTCCGGAGACCCATTCCTTGGTAATGGCGTTTTCCTGCCCCAAAACTCCTCAGTAGGAAGCTACAACTTCACGCTTTCAAAAGGCGGTTCAGTCAATGGATTTGTCTTAAATAATGCCACAGGGACTCCAACACCCCTGAAGTTTTCATTTGTGAAAGCAGTCAAGGCAAACTGCGTATTTGGGTCTGGCGTTGATTGCATGGGCGGCGGCTCCCAGACAGACCAAAATGGCCAATATTCGTTCACGTTAAAACAGGGGAATTACACACTGCAAGTCGAAGGTAATTCTTGGCAGGGTCTTGGAAGCGCAAGTGTAAATGTTGAGGTTACTGCAGGCTCGAACATAACACAGAACATAACGCTTTCACAGGGTCAAAAACTCCATGGCTATGTCCTAAGTGGCGGGGTAGCTGTAAATCAAGGCATGAACATAATGGTGCGCCCGGCAGCATCTACGGGAAATTTCTTTGGCCAGCAGCTATTTGGCCAGGTTAGCCCGTCAAACGGCAGCTACGAAGTGTACGGGATAAGCCAAGGGCTTTGGGATGTTGAAGTACAGCCATTTGGGAATTCCAATTTCGGCAAAAAAACAGTCAAGGACGTGAACGTAACCGGCTCAGGCAACTATGCCCTGAACATATCGCTTTCGGCCGGGAGCAGCATTGTAGGCGATGTAAACTGCAGCGGCGTGCCGGTCCAAAACGGATGGATTTTTGCAAAATCCGAGAACAACGTCGGTTTTGGCACAGGCTTTGAAAACGGATTTGGTGCTAATGTGATAAATGGAAGGTACCAGATTTCAGGTGTGACTCCCGGCGTTTATTCATTATTCCTTGACTTTTGGGGAAGCAGCTGCTCGAGGGAAAACAAGTTCGGGATTGGCGTGAGGGAGGGTGCCACAACCACAGTCAATTTTATTTTGACTTCTGGCAGCACCTTATCCGGAAAAATCAACACTTCAGGCGGATTGAACATTTCC
>VGKX01000110.1 GCA_016866895.1 Candidatus Parvarchaeota archaeon | reverse complement strand
TTCGAGGACTGGTCAATAACCTTTGCCGACACCGGCCTTAAGTCCCAGACAGGCTCAAGGCTAAAGCGCATTGAAAAGTACATTGACACTGATGATTTTTTTACTACATACGGAGACGGGCTGACGGACTCGAACATCGGCAAGGAGCTTGAGTTCCACAAAAAGCAGGGGGTTGTGGCAACCCTGACTGCAGTGCACCCCTATTCCAAGTTCGGGCTTATAACACCTGGAAAGGACGGGCTTGTTGAAAAATTCGTTGAAAAGCCCAAGCTTTATGATTATGTGAATGGCGGGTTTTACGTATTTGGCAGGGAAATATTCGACTATTTGGATGCAGACGAATCGTGCGTTCTTGAGACAAAGCCGTTTTCGCGCCTGGCTGAAAAAAGGCAGATGGCAATGTACAAGCACGAGGGCTTCTGGCATGCAATGGACACTTACAAGGATTATCTTGACTTGAACAAAATGTGGGATGAAAAAAAGCATCCGTGGAAAGTCTGGCAGTAGGAACAGGCAGTCATATAGCGCATGGGAGAAATCTTGCAAAAACTGACTGCGACGCGTGGCTTTTGGTGAGTGGTTCGATGGCAATTGACTGGAAGGAAAAAAACGTGCTTATAACAGGGGCTACGGGACTTTTGGGCGGCCATGTTGCAAAAAAGCTTGCAGCATGCGGGGCAAACGTGGTTGTAATAAAAAGGGACCATGTGCCTGGCTGCTACTTTCACATGGAAGGGCTTGAAAAAAAAGCCAGCATTGTGAATGGCAGCCTTGAGGATTATTCGCTTGTTGAGCGGGCGATGAACGAGTATGAGGTTGAGGTCTGCCTGCACCTGGGCGCGCAGACCATTGTGGGGACTGCAAACAGGTCGCCGCTTGCAACTTTCGAGGCAAACATCAAGGGCACCTGGAACGTGCTTGAGGCTGCAAGAAACAGCAGGCTTCTGCAAGCGGTCGTTGTTGCCTCAACCGACAAGGCATATGGGGAGAGCAACAGGCTTCCTTACAAGGAGGATGACAGGCTTGCCGCAAGCCACCCCTACGACGTTTCAAAGGCCTGCGCTGACATGGTTGCAAGCTGTTATTTCCATACATATGGATTGCCTGTTGGAATCACAAGGTGCGGCAATATTTTTGGGGGCGGGGACTTGAACTTCAACCGCATCGTTCCAGGCACAATCAAGTCAATACTTCTCAATCAAAGACCAGTTATCAGAAGCAACGGCAAGATGGTGCGCGACTATGTCTATGTCGAGGACATTTCTGATGCAAACCTGCTTTTGGCAGCAGCCCTGCTTGAAGGCAGGGAAAAGGGGGAGGCGTTCAACTTCAGCTACCAGCAGCCCCAAAGCGTGCTTGAAGTCGTGGACAAGGTAAAAAAGGCCATGAAGTCAGGCCTGCAGCCGGTAATACTCAACCAGGCAAGCAACGAGATACCCGAGCAGTACCTTTCAGCCCAAAAAGCAAAGACAAAGCTTGGCTGGAAGCCATCGCACGACTTTGACTTGGGTCTGAAAAAGGCCATTGAGTGGTACAAGGCCTGGCTGAAAAACAAGGGCGATTAGCATAACAGTACTTGTTCTTGGGGCAGGCGGGGTTGCCGGCTTCCATTTAAGCAGAGTTTTTGGCTTGAAATACAAAGTAGCCACAGTTGCAAGAAGCTCGCCAGATGCAACTTGCAACATTGACGTGCTTGACTGGAAAGCCCTGGAAAAGCTTGTTGCGACAGTTCGCCCAAGCATGGTGATAAACGCCATTAAGCCTGGCATGTCAACAGACCAGATGGAAAAGGAGAGGGAGCTTGCGCAAAAGGCAAATGCAGGACTCGTTGTCAGGCTTGTTGGCCTGCAGCCAGAATACGGATATAAAATTTTGCACCTTAGCACGGATTGGCTTTATGAGGGATTGGAGGGCGTGGAGTACACGGAGGAGTCGCCGCTTGGGCCTAAAAATTACTACAGCCAGACAAAGCTTGAGGCAGAGCAATTCCTGATGCGTCAGGAGGATGGCAACTGGCTTTCACTGAGGACGGAAGGGTTGTTTGGCTTTGATCTGGCAGGGCGAAACATTCTCATGCGCCTGAAAAATTCAGATAAGATGCAGCTTGCGGCGGACCAGTTCTCACAGCCAATTAGCGCCCATGAGCTTGCCTGCATTGCCCTAAAGCTTGCGCAAAAGGACGCCAGGGGGATTTACAACGTGGTTGGAAAGGATTATCTGTCACGCTTGGAGTTTGGAAAAAGGGCCTGCAAGTTTTTCGGATTTGGGACAAGGCTTGGGGAGCTTGAATCAACTGAGAGGGCAATAAAGATACCTCAATTCCTGCGCGTGTCAACAGCCAAGGTTGAGGCGCAGGTGGGGCCGATAAAAAGCCTGGACTGGCAGTTTGAGGATTTGGCAAAAGAGCTTGAGGGAAGGATTTAGAATATTTTAGAACTAAGAACTATAGAATTATAGATTATAACAAGATAATAGGGGATAAAAGGGTAATTTTGCATGGAAAAGGGACTTGGGAATTTGAGGCAGGAAATACTTGGGATGGTTAAAAGATTCCAAAAGCAGCGGGAGCTTGAGCAAAAATCCAAGATTGCCTCTTCAACTAGGGTGCCTGTCTCAGGAAAGGTATTTGACGATGAGGATGTGGCAAGCCTTGTGGACGCCTCGCTTGACTTTTGGCTGACTGCAGGCAGGTTTGCAGATGCATTTGAAGCGCAGCTTGCGGCATACATGGGCCTCAAGCACGCCCTTATGGTCAACTCAGGCTCCTCAGCAAACCTTGTCGCACTCTGTGCGCTTACAAGCAAATTTTTGGGCAGCAGGCGGCTGAAAAAAGGGGCCGAGGTGATAACAACCGCCACCTCATTTCCAACAACAGTCAACCCTATTTTCCAAAACAACATGACGCCTGTGTTTTTGGATGTTGAACTTGACACCTACAACATTGACCTGTCAAGAATTGAGGAGGCCATTTGCGACAAGACAGGGGCGGTTTTTGTGGCACACACGCTTGGCAACCCATTTGATGTTGCAAAGCTTTCCGATATTTGCAAAAAGCACGGCCTGTTTTTGATTGAAGACTGCTGCGATGCGCTTGGGGCAACGGCAAATGGCAAGATGGTAGGCACATACGGGGATTTTGCGACCCTGAGCTTCTATCCTGCCCACCACATAACAACAGGCGAAGGCGGAGCGGTGCTGACAGGAAACGATGTGTACAAAAGGGCAGCAGAATCATTTAGGGACTGGGGCAGGGACTGCTGGTGCAAGCCGGGTGTTGACAACACGTGTGGCAGGAGGTTCAAGTGGAAGCTTGGCGATTTGCCTTATGGATACGACCACAAGTACATTTATTCGAACATTGGATACAACCTCAAGGCAACTGACATGCAGGCAGCAGTCGGGATAACGCAGCTGAAAAAACTGCCTGGCTTTGTCAAGGCAAGGCTTGAAAACTTCAACTTTTACCTGGAATTTTTCAAGCAATATGAGGATTATTTCATTTTGCCAAGAAGCTATCCTGGCTGCAAGCCAAGTCCCTTTGGCTATCTTGTCAACATCAAAGCCGACGCCCCGTTCAAAAGGGGGCAGCTTGTCGAGTGCCTAGAATCAAGCGGCATTGCAACAAGGATGCTTTTTGGCGGCAACATTACAAGGCAGCCGGCATACAAGGGCAAAAAATACAAGGCTGTCGGCGGTCTTGAAAATGCAGACCACATAATGAACAATGCCTTTTGGATTGGCGTTTATCCGGGGATTGACGGCAACATGCGCCAGTATGTTGCATCTGTTTTTGAAGGCTTTTTGAAAAAGCACAAGAAGGGCTAGAAACATATGCTGGAACCTTGCAAATCCTGAAAGATTGGCAAGCTTAATAATTTTGGCAAAAGAGCTTGAAGGCTATTTTCCAAATTTGGCAGTCACGTTTGATGCGTAGAAACCGGGCTTTGAGACAACTCCAGCAGCAAGAAGAAAAACCGCCTTGGCAAACATGATTGCCCCGTCAATCCCCGCAGCTGCAAGCGCCACAAGCCTTCTTGCGAATCCAGATTTTCTTTTCCACACAAAAAGAGTAAGTTTCCCTGTCTTGACATCAAGCACATGGAAACTGTCGCATGTTGCAGCCTTGAGAAAGTTGAGCTGGGTGGAGTAGAACTCGCCTGTTTTTTTGCCAAAAAGGCATCTTGCAAGCATTGATGTGCCATAGCCCTCATTGAATGCAAAATACGGGCTGATGCCCTT
>VGKX01000109.1 GCA_016866895.1 Candidatus Parvarchaeota archaeon | reverse complement strand
ATTGCCTTTAGTTTTTTTCCGGACAGCTTGCCATGCGTCCTTATGACTTTTCCTGAGGTTTTTTCACCAGTGCCGCCTCGCATTAGCTTGTTTACAAGCCGCTCGACAATGTTGACGCCCCTTTTTTCAAACTGCTTTTTTGCGTGCCTGCCAAACGAGTGCGGAACTTCCACAGGCTCAAGGCTTATGCAGTTTTTAAGGCTTGGGTCCCTGACCTCAACGCCTGCAAAATCATATTTTCCGAAAAGTTTTTCGCCTTCCATTTTCCCAACCCCAAAATTGATAATCCTAGTTAAACTGCAATGCCAAGGCTGTTTTTACCTCTTTGGCTTCTCCTTCCTCTTTTGGACAAGCATCTGCAGGTCAACGCCGTTTACCTTTATGACCTTGTAGCGCACACCTGGAATGGAGCCCATCTGGCCCCTCTGGCTTCCGCCAAGCCCGTCAACTTCAACCTCGTCATGCTCGTCTATGTAGTTGATGGCACCGCTTCGTGGCGCAAAGGCTGTGATTACCTTGCTGTTTTTAATAAGCTGGACCTTGACGCACTTTATGAGGCCCGAGTGCGGCTGCTTTTGCTCAAGTGCTTTTTTCTCCATGACAATTCCCTTTGCCTGAGGCGTGCCTTCAAGCGGGTCGTACTTTTCCTTGAGCTTGAGCTTCCTGCGCTTCCATGGCTTTTTGAGCCAGCGCTGATGTTTTCTTCTCCTTTGCACGTCCCTGCCCGCGAATTCGCCGTTGCCCATAATAATCATCCTCGAAATTGTTGCCTTGTTTTACTTCAATTCAATTTTTGTTTTCTTGTTTTATCTTTCCCTGTTCTTTTCATTTCAAATGCCGGATTAAATTATAATACCAAACCTTTTTTATCATGTCTTTAAAGTCGCAAGAAGGCCTGAAAATTCATTTGCTTAGAAGCTTCAGGTCACAGCCAAACCTGCGCATCAGCATCGAGCGGTTCAGCTTGACCCTCTCCCCGCTTTTTCCTATCGAGGCCCCGCGGTCTGATTCATCAACAGTCACATACGCAGTGCGGGTATTGAGCTTCTCGTGCACATTGATGTTTGTGACGTTGATATTTGCGAACATGTTCTTTATAAATTGTTCCATGGTGTCAGCATCCTCGACAACATAAACGCTTTTCCCAAAGGCAGTGCGGGTCCTGTTAATTGAGCTTCCCTTGCGGCCTATCGCCTTTCCCAAGTCCCCCTGCTTCACAACAAAATAAAACGCCCCAGGATCAATCAGGCAGTCCTTGACAACTGTGCCTGTCAATTGCTCAAACAACGACATGCACTTGAGATGGTCCGATGTTAGCTCAACCATTGTTTCAACCGCTAGCCACTTTTCAGGAATTGCTTTCAGGCTTTGGCGCGCAAGACATTATGTCCGAGTTTCCAACCTGCAATACTGCTGCAGCTGATACTAGGTATGGCACGCCGCAAATCGCCCCAAGCTCCTTTGAGGGCTTCCCAAAATTTATTACTGGAACTCCGGAAAGCTTTGCATAGTGCCTGATGTCGGCTGCAAGGGACCCTGGCGCAGTGCTTGAAAGCACGATGGCTTTGGCCGCCCCGTCCAGAGCTGCCTTTACAACCTGCCTGCTGCCAAATATCACTTTTCCAGACTCAACGCTCATCCTGATTGATTTTGCCAAATCTGCCATTTGCATGCACCTCAAAAATCCTGTTGGGTTCCAATCCATTGCACCGGACCCGCGCAAAACTTCGCGCCGGCGCTTTTGGGGCCCGTAGGCCAAGTTTCCCCCGAAAGGACACTTTTAAGCAAAGTGGTTTTCCCATTTTGCCCTCATTCGCTTTTGATTATTGCGGATTGATTGTTTAATAATGTTGCGCCTGCGTCCCGTGACTTGCCTGCCAAAGCCAAGGGCGCGCCTGCTTTACTTGAGCTTCATTTTCAGCTTGACAAGGCCAGTGCCGACAGGCACAAGCTGGCCCACAATAATGTTTTCAGTGACCCCGATAAGCTTGTCATGCTCCCCGTGGATGGCTGCATTGATCAGGTGCTTCATGGTCTCCTCAAATGCCGCCCTTGCAAGCACTCCAGCCTTTTGGCCTGAAAGGCCGTGACGTCCAACAGACTTTATCTCCCCGTCCATTGTCATTGCATCGGCAAGAAGCATCAGGTGCCTTGAATCCACTGACAGGTTTTGCGATTCAAGGACGGCCCTAAGCTCGTTAACCAGGGAATTTCTTGCAGCCTCAACGCCAAAGACCTTTTCCACTTCCTTAACGTCGTTTGTATAAAGCCTTTCGGCATGCACCTTTGGGTGCTTGATTAGGGCAGCAAGATTGGAGCCTCCCGTCCTGATAAAATACTGGCCGTCCGAGGATTTTAGCACCATGGCTTTTGAGACATTTTCAACTCCCTTGATGTGAAGCTCCTTTACCTTTCCCGTGAAGCGGCGGATGGAGCGCAAGGATGCCGTCTTTGGCTTGATGGTAATGCTTAGGCCGTGCGACTCCATGTTGCCAATGGCGCTTTTCTTTATCGCCTTTTTGATTTCCTCAAGGTCAACGCCCTTTGCCTTCATCTCATCCTCGTCAATTTTGACGATTATTTTTTTCTCAGAAAAGTCCTCTTCTATGTCTGCAACCGCCCCAAGGGTGCACCTTCCTATTTCTTCTGCAACCTCGGCAGCCTTGCTTTCCGATTTTGCAAACTCTGACTTGAGATAAATGTCCATGAGCGGTTTTTTTGGCGTGCGCCTTGCATCCACAAGCTCAATGAGCCTTGGCAGCCCCGTCGGCACCTGCTCTGCAACACCTGCGTAGTGGAAGGTCCTCATTGTCATCTGCGTGCCAGGCTCCCCAATGGACTGGGCCGCAACAATGCCAGCAGCCTCGCCAACTTCAACCCTGCTTTTCGAATGAGCCATAAAATCTAACCCCTTTTTCAATTTTGGTTCCTGCACCAGGCCTAAACGTCAGTCTCCTCGCGAGGCTGGCTGTCGCCCTCTGCATTTGCAAACATGGTTTTCATCGGGTCTGCGCCATCGCCGCCAAAAGTATACTGGACTATTACCCCCCTTGAATCGCGGACAGACAAGTCCTGCGAGACTACAAGGTCCTGCAGCGCGTTTATGAGCCTGCGCTGCATGTAGCCGGAGCGTGCTGTTCTGATGGCAGTGTTGACAAGCGACTCCCTGCCACCCATTGAGTGGTGGTAGAAATCCCTTGGGTCAAGGCCGAACCTGAACGAGCCCATGACATAGCCTCTTGCAGAGCCGCCGATGTCCTGCCTTTTGTAGTGCGGAAGCGTGCGGCCCTTGAAGCCTCTTTTGACCCTCTTGCCTCGAACCGCCTGCTGCCCAAGCATCGCAGCCATCTGGATTGCGTTGAGAAGCGAGCCTCTGGCCCCGATTTTTGCCATGATGACAGACGTGTTTGTAAGGCCCAGGTCCTTTTCGACAATAGAGCCTGCCGACTCCCTGGCCTTCGAGGAAATCATCATAATCTTGTCCTCAAGGGACTCCTTGAGGGTCCGCCCCGGCTCGCGCACAAGCGTTTTGTTCTTGTACTGCATGACTGCCGTGTCGATTTCCCTGACAGACTGGGACTGCATGTCATGCAGCTTCTTTTGCGATTCCCCTGAGAGGGAATAGTTTGCAAGGGATACTGAAAGCCCCTGCATTGTGACAACCTTTACCGCCACCCTTGTTGCAGTGTCAATGAACCTTGCTGCGGCAAGCGAGCCGTGAGCGTGGAAAATCTTTTCAAGTATCTCGTTTTCAAAAGCCTTGCTTTCTATTGAGCCTTGTAGAAGGATGCCGTTTTTTATTACAATAGATTCGCCAAGCTTTGACTTTGCGATGTGGACATTAAGGTCGGAAGGAAGCATCATGGAAAAGAGAAGTTTTCCAGAGTAGTTTTTGCCCTTGTCCGGCTTTGGAAGCTTTGTTATACCGGCAATCGCAAGTAGCTGCGATGCTTCTGCAACAGTAAATTCAGCCCCGTCGCGCGTCAGGAAAAATGCTCCAGAAACGTGGTCCTCTTGCGGCTTGATGATTGCCCTGCCGTGGCGAGGAGATATGATTTGGTCCCTCACCTTCATCAGTTTTTGGGCTTCCACCCGCGCCTCCTCGGACTGTATGACATGGAGGTTCATCTCGTCGCCGTCAAAGTCCGCGTTGTATGGTGGGTTTACCGAAGGATTGAGCCTCAGCGTCTTTCCTGGAAGCACCTTGACTTCATGGCACATTATTGAGCAGCGGTGCAGGGACGGCTGCCTGT
>VGKX01000108.1 GCA_016866895.1 Candidatus Parvarchaeota archaeon | reverse complement strand
CTTCCCTCTATCGCGCTTGCAATCTCGTTTAGCTTCTTTCCATCCAGAAAATGCGTCTCAATTTTTGAGCGGGCAATCATCTTGCAGGCAACATAGTCAAATACAAAGTGCGTGCCTGCTGCCCGCGTATCAGATTCGCCTGCAAGCTTTATCAGCTGCGCAAACGTCATCTTTGGGAACTTTACCGCCTTCTTGTTCTTGTAAGGGTTTTCAGAGTAAACCCCGTTGACATTTGACATGTTGATGATGCGGCATGCTCCAAGCTTTTCGGCAAGAAGCGCAGCGTCAGTATCGGTAGTTATTCCTGGAATTGTGCCTCCCATTACAACAATTTTGTACTTTCCGGCTGCATCTGCGGCGCTGTCAAAATCAGTGAAGACTTTGGGGCAGCTCATGCCATGAAAGGCAATTGCAACAAGCTTTGCATTCTGCACAGTTGACTGGATTGCAATCTCATCCGCCTCAAACTCTGACCCCCCAAGAACCCTTGCTGCCTGTGCATACTCGCGGGCAACCTTGCCACCGCCGCAGACAATTCCAAAAGAATGCCTGCTTTTGCCGACCAGGGCGGCAAGTTTTTTCAGGTAAGCCGTATTGGGCTTGTCAGGATTGACCAGGCTTCCGCCAAGGGAGAGTACCACAAACACATGACCACCTTTCCATTCAAGCTGCTATAATTTCTTCCAGTTCCTTCTACTTAGTCTATGGCTTAAATGTGTTTATAAGGTTTTTAGTCATAACAATCTCATGGAAATCGACATTGGGGCACAGAAAATCGTTGCCGAGCTTGAGGGCAGGGAAAAACAGCACGATGAAGTCATATCACAAACCCGTCCAATCATCCGCGATTTTGCAAATTCTATAAAGCTGATTCATTCCGGAAACATTTCCGATGCTCAGATGCTTATCGAAGCTGCGCGCAAATCGGCCCTTGCCCTTCCTATTACTCCGCACACGGATTATCTTCTCAGCCCAATCAACCAGGAATACGTTGAGGCCAAGGCACTGCTATGCGTCATAAAAAAAGAGCAGTTCCCCTCGCATTCTTTCCTTGGCGTCCCATTTGAGGACTACCTGACCGGCCTGTGCGACCTTGTCGGGGAACTTCGCCGCCAGATGCTTGAGGAGCTCAAGGCAGGAAAAGGCAACGAGGCAAAATATTATTTTGACACGATGTCTGCCATCTACGAGGCAATGATACCAATCCGCTTTTCAAACTCTATCTTGCCAAACTTCAGGCGCAAGCAGGATGTTGCAAGGGTGCAGGTTGAACAGGCAAGAAGCGAGCTTTTGCGCCACATCGATTAATCAGAATAATCAATTAACGACAGGGCAGGGACATATTTCCTGCGGGTGGTCAAATGAAATCATTCAGAGTTTCCCAATCTTTTTTTTCAAAATTGCTTTTTGTCTTCGTCATAACATCCCTTTTCTTCTCTTTTGGCTGCCTTGGTGGGGAGCAAAATCCTCCCGCCAACACAACCGCAAACAACAGCAGCGGCCAGAGCCAGCTACCGCTTCCTGAAAACGACATCCCGCTTTTGAATATCTCGCCAAATGACACTCTCGCCCAAAACGAATCCCTGCCAGCAGGGAACCAAACGCCGCGCCTCAACTCCTCACTTGAAGATATCCTAAATGGCAACATCTCAGAAGATAATCCTGTTATAGACGACTCTAATCCTGTTATAGACGACTCCCTCCCTGCGATTGTGAATAAGTCAAGGGATGACCTTGTCTCAACCTCGGTTTTCGGCTTCAGGCCAACACCAAACTCCAGCCTTGAAATCTACGTGATAAACGTTGGCTACGGGGAATCGGTGCTTGTAAAAAAAGGCGACTTTGAGATGCTTGTTGATTCAGGCTCAAGGCAAGGTGGGCAAAAGGCGGTTGATTTTCTCAGAAGCCTTGGCCTCTCAAAGCTAGAGGTGCTTGTTGCAACACATTCCAGGCCGCAAAACATAGGGGGAATCCCTGATGTTCTTGATGCTTTTGCATTTGAAGACTTCTGGAATAACAACGTTCCAAATCGGAACATGCCTGAATACGCAGACATGATGGATGCTGTTTTGAAAGCGGGGCTTGTGGTAAAGCACCCGCAGGCTGGTGACTCGATTGAAGTTAACGGCATGAAAATCACTGTCCTCAACCCATATGCTCAGAGGTTTGGCAACAACCCGGATGACACTGATTCGATAGTGCTAAAAGTCAAATACAAAGAATTTTGCGCCCTTTTGATGTCAGACGCGCCTGACAGCGTTGAAAGCAGGATTATGGGCTCTTCAGGGGACATCAAATGCCAGATGCTGCTTGTCGGGCGAAACGGGGCTGCTGATGCAACTCTCAATTCGTTTATTTTGCTTAGGGCAAACCCCAAGACCGCAGTTATTTCAGTAGGCCCGAACAATGACAACAATCCAAAGCAGGCCGTGCTTGAGCAGCTGCGCATCCTAAGCATCATGTCTTACCGGACAGACAAGGATGGGACAATAAAAATCGAGTCGGACGGCTCCAAGGAAGACTACAAGGTTTCCACAAACCAGTAAGGGAACTTGAAGCGCCCCTGCTTCCATTTTGCCTTTTGCCGGCTGTCTTAAGCCCCCTTATACTGCTAATCCTCACTAAGCTTTTCCTCTTCAAAATCAAGACTGTCTTCATTATCTTCTTTTTCGGAATCAGATTTTTTTACTGAATCTTTTTTTCCAGCCCCTGTTGCACTTGCGGTGATTTTTCTCTGGCCTTTTGGTTCAACCGGGGCTTCCATTTGCCTTGTGGTCTGGCCTTCCTGCGCCAAAATCCCCTTTCTCCCAGTCAGCTCAATCCCGACCATCTGCGAGCCGTCCTGTGTTTTTGAGACCCCAAGAACAACGTCCGCCCCCGAAAGAACCGCATCATTGTGCGTCACGACTATGAACTGCGTTGTTGCAGACATCTGCCGCAAAAGCTGGGCAAGCTTTTTGGAGTTTTCCTTGTCAAGCGCCGCGTCAGCCTCGTCAAGTATGTAAAAAGCTGAAGGCTTGTGGGTCTGGATGGCAAAGATGAAAATTATGGCAAGCAGGGCCTTTTCCCCGCCAGACATGGATTCTATGTACCTCTCCTTGCCTCCTTCGTTTATCTTAATCGAAAGCCCGCCGTTGAACGGGTCCGAGGGCTTTTCAAGCACAAGCATGCCGTCTCCTTTGAATATGTATCCGAATATTTTCTTGAAGTTGTCAGAAACCGCCCTGAAAGTATCCATGAATATTGCATGTTTTTTGGATTCAATCTCTTCAATCATGGCAAAGACGGCTGATTTTTCGTCTGCCAGCCTGTCAAGCTTTCCTTTTACCTCCTCTATGTCCTTCTTCTTTTCCTCATATAACTGGGGGGCCATCAGGTTCACGTTTCCAAGGCCTGCCATCCTAGCCTCAGACTCTTTGACCATTGCCAAAAGCTGCTCGCGTGGGTGCTCCAAAAGCGGCATTCCCTTGTAGTTCTCATAATCAGCCTTGAGCTCAGGCAGCCTTGCCTCCACTCCCGCTTTTTTGACCTCAAGCTCCTGCTGCGCCTTTTGCAGCTGCTGCGCCTCATATTCCATCTTTCCCTTTTTCTTGCCGATTTCAACAATCTTGGCCTCAAGTTCTTTTGCAAGCAAATAGTGCTTCTCAGCAGCCTTGCTAAACTCTGCAAGCTCCTGCTCGTGGCGCGCAAGCTCCTTTTTGTTCTTCTCAATCTCCGCCTCAAGCGCCTTTGACTTTGCCTTATGCTCCTTTTGCTCCTTTTCAAAGCCCTCTTTTTGGGATAAAAGAGCCGAGAGCTGCTTTGAGTAGAGCTGCTGCTGCGCAAGCTCGCCTTTGACTGTTGCCGCAAGCTCGGATTTCCTGCTAATAAGTGCCGCATACGCCCTGTCAGACTCGCTTGTGTCAGACTTGCTTTTTGCCTCAAGCCCTGCAAGCTGCGCCCCAAGCTGCTCTTTTTCAGCAGTGGCCTTGTCTATCTCCTTTTCCATCCTTTCCAGCTGCTGCCTTTTCTCCTTGACCTGAGTCTCATAGTTTTCTATTTGCTTTATTACAGCCTCAATGGAGCTTTTCATCTCCTGCGCAGCCTTGCCCTGTGTTTTTAGTGCGGAAAGCTCAAGCTCAAGCCCTTTGGCCGCAACCTGGCTTTCGGCAAGCGCCTTTCTTTTCTTTGCCATCTCGTCGCGTATTGAATAAAGCAGCCCGATTTTCTCCTCGCGCTGCCCCTTTAGCTGCGCATCCTGCGCCTCAAGCTTTTCAAGGC
>VGKX01000107.1 GCA_016866895.1 Candidatus Parvarchaeota archaeon | reverse complement strand
TTTTCCAAAGCGGCTTTGCAAATCTGGAGCCTGCCGCGCTGCCAGGTTACGCCACGACCCCCTCCGTACGCTGTCAAGTTAAACAATGCGCCTTTATATAGCTCAATATTGCCTTGCCCAAAGTTAAAGAAGGTTTGCGGGATGTGACGGAATTGGGCGCACTCAAATAATGCCATCCAAAACCCTTAAAAATGCTAGTTACCTAATAGGTAACTATGTATTCAGAGATTCCATATGTTGGCATGCGCGCATACGCGCTGCTCTTCAACCGTTTTGGGGCAGCCCGCCCTTTCACCCAGTCGGAGCTGGATTTCATATTCTCCAGTTCAATGAAGAAAAAAATATTTTCCATCCTGTTGAATGCTGGCTGGATAACAAAGCACAATAGACATAATTATGTGTGTAATGAGCCTGGAAAGATAATCCGGCATCTGTTGGATTTCAAGGTGCCCGAAATGATGATGAAGGCGCAAAAATCCTATGCTTTTTCCGGACTCTCCGCAATAGAGTTGTGGAGTGATTACTCCTACACACAGCGAAGCTATGAGCGATCGCCCTATTTCATCAGGGTACTGCGCAAGGACCTGGAGTATTGGAAAGGTTTCTTTGCAGCGAAGAGAGTGCCCGTGTATGTTGGAGGGGGAACCTCCATCGGCGAGTTTGTTATACTCTTGCCTGTGGCAAAGCTGGAGGCATTTGAAAAAGACGGCTTGTCTGTCGAGCCGCTGCAAGAGGCGATGGAAGAGGCAAAAAAAAATGAGATGCATTCTTATGCATACGAATACATGAAAGAAAAATATGGGCGGGGTTATGGATAAATTTGCCGCACGTGAAAAGGAAATTTTCAGTGCTTTGCAGGTAATGGTGAGCTCAAAGTGCAACATTGTTGTTATAGGCGGCTATGCAGTGAATGCCTATGCACTGCCCCGCTTTTCCGTGGACTGCGACCTTGTGACGCAAGAAGAAGACTTGCGAGATGTAGGAAACGCGCTTTTATCCTCTGGTTTTGTGCGCGTGCCCCCTCCAAAACACTCGCCATACGTGAATTTCTCCCGCTACGAAAAGGAAGTTCTGCCTGGAATGATTGCTGCGTTTGACGTGCTTGTTGGAGAGGTTCATGACCGACAGTCAGGAACAACGTTTGCTGCAGACTGGATTTTTTCTCATTCATCAATTGATTCCCTTCCAGCAAAGACGTTTGCCGGGCAGCTGAAAATTCGAGTAGTTGATGCAGATTCACTTTTTATTATGAAATTTTGTTCTGCTCGAGGAACTGACATACGAGATATTTTCATGCTATGCGACAGGGTAAGGGATTGGAAATGGGTTGGTGAAGATATTGCCTCAAGAATAGATTTAGGAGTGCAACACAAGAAAATAATGCAAAAAGTGTCAGGCAAGGAGTTCAGCAAAGACTTGGGAGGGGTTTTCGGCTATGTGGAGCCTGCGGCATTTGAAAAAAGGCTGAAAATATTGGAAAGCATTGAAGAAGGATAACTTTTAACAGAAAATAAACTTTTCTGCCAAATTTTACGTCCTAGTGCAAAAATGACTGTTACTTGGTATTGTCATCGAAGCTGACGCCACGACCCCCATTGTGGACATTTTTCATGTCGTAGGGGCACCGCTTGGGATTAAAACACAACCCCAAGCGACACTGCCACGTTAGTAAATAAGGCAAGCATGTTTTATATAGGTTTTAGAGTTGGCAGGAAGCCTTCCTGACACGCACAACATGTACC
This sequence comes from Candidatus Parvarchaeota archaeon, assembly GCA_016866895.1. Lineage (NCBI taxonomy): Archaea > Nanobdellati > Candidatus Parvarchaeota > Candidatus Parvarchaeota archaeon. Next base: position 2,531 of record VGKX01000107.1, on the reverse strand, counting down.
CGGTCTACTTCATTTGTCTCAAGTTCTGGCCAGTCTTCTGCTATGGCAGCCCTCAGGCACTTCAGTCGATAATCAAATTCCAGCAAATCACCCCTTCTGCTTGGGGTGAACTAATGCAAATGCACGCAATTGCCTCTGGCTTAGGCGCCATTATTCTAGCAAAGCATCGATTCTGAATAGAAGTTGTATCAGCTTGCGAAACTCCTTCTTGCTAATTTTCTTGCCTTTTTTCATTGCCAAGAGTAAGAGAATCTTTTTTCTAAGCAATGCTTGCCTGAGCCTCACAAGCCTTCTATGCGCCATTACCCTAAGGCGCTTCCTCGTAAAGGCGGCAAAATCAATGCGCAAGCTTTTCCTAAGCTTATTTTTCCTGGGACGCTGATGCCTGAGAGTTTTTGCACTACTCCTTGCTTCGGCATTTTCTAGATCAGCGCCGATTTTCTCGGGCTTCTCTTCGCTAGTTGAAAGCTGCTTGTACATGGTATCCTCAATTTTTTTCTCTTCAGCCCCCTTCCGCTGTTTTGTTTCTTTCCTCTTTCCATTGCCACTCTTGAATCCCCCTTCATCTTTTTTCCCGTCTTCTTGCCTGCCGCCAACCGGCTTTTCCTCCGCCTGCTTCGAACCCTTCCCATTGTGCTGGCTTCCGCCGTCTTTTTTCCCGTCGTCGCGCTTCCAGCCATCATCCTTGCAGCTCTTGCCCGCTTCTCTTCGTTCCTCTCTATCTGCTCCCAAGCCGCTTTCACGCTGCCATGAAGGCTCGTTCTCTGCTGGCGAAAGCCCCACCAAATGTCCGTACATTTTGCGCAGCCAAGCGCTCGCCAATATGTCCTCGTAAGTGTAGCGGCCTATTACGTATCGTTTGGAGCTTTTGGAATTCTTGCTGCTGTGAGAACCAGAATATTCTATGTTTTTTGCCGGTGTGTGATTGGAATAATCGGTTCTCCTGTCTCGGCTCTCGTAACTGTCAAATACAGTTGTCTCCGCAATTCTCGAATCTAACTTGAGCTGCTGGGAGGCGGGTTGCTGCACCTGGGCAGGCAGCGCGATTATTGGAGCCGTCGGCGATATAACAAACGCATCTTTCGGCCTCAAAAACGAGCTGTCTTGCGGGACGACATTGGCTTCTTGCGTTGAGAGGACGGCAGGGGGAAGGGTTATCCGTTCTGTCGAAATGCTCTGGAACAGGTCCAATACGGCCTTCTCCTTGTTCTTGCCGCTGCAAGCGTCGCAGCTGCACCCTGTTTCATGAGGGCCATACATATCCAGATTGGTTTTCATCTCTTGCCCGATGCTGGAAAACAGGCTCTTGGTAGCATCCGTCTTTGCCTTTCCGCTGCAAGCGTCGCAGCTGCACCCTGCCTGGTGCGGGATCAGCGTTTGCCGTATCTTCTCGACCACCCTGGATTTCATTCCTGCAAAAACGCTTTTCTGGCCAGCCGATGCCACGGCATGCTCGACAGCCTTTGTTTGAGGGGTTGCTTGGATTGGTACAGCCATATCAGATTACCTTAAGGTGCCATTGGTTAGAAAGTCGATTGTTGGCTTGCAGAATTTCTTGACAAGCTTCTCAATTTCCTGCGTAGGCACTTTTTCCACTAAAAGCTTTTTCATTTCATCTCTTATCTCAACCCTTAACCGTTGCATTTTCGGGAGTTGTGAGGAAGAGGGCGTTTTGTGGTCGTGGCCACCGCCAGGCTTGTTCTCGTGGAAGAATTTGTTAAGAGCTTCAAGCTTCGTTTTTAGCCCTTTTAGCTTCACATCCTGATATGTTCTGCCTGCAAACAGACTTGTATTGATGCCAGACTTATTCTGACTCTTTTGAATAGTGTCAATCATCCTATCACCTGTGGCTTGTTATTAAGATTTTAGTTATTTTTAATATATTACTAATTTATAACTATTTCTTAACAAGATTGGAGTATTATTAAATCTGGGGGATTTCTTTATAAGCAAGTTAATAAAAAATCCAAAATATGCCAATAATCAGCGTTTCGGTGGATGACAAAACCCTTGAGGAGCTTAAACAGCTTGAGCGGGAGCTTGATTTTTCGGGCCGTTCTGACGCAATAAGGGCAGGCATACGGAAGCTCATATCTGAGAACAATGAAAGAAAAAGAATGAAAGGCAAGACCAAGGCAGTTCTATTAGTGGTGCATTCGCAGGATGATGAGGACAAGGCCAACGGGGCAAAACACCAGTTCGAGGACATAATCGGCATGCAGATACACAGCGACATGGGCGGTGGCAAGTGCCTCGAGATTTTCGTCATGGACGGCGACGCCAAACGAGTACAGGACTTTGTTGGGCAGATGCAGTCAAACAAGGGCATCGAAAACCTCAAGCTTGTACTGCCGTGATTGTATTGAAGCGCTTTATTTCTTATTCGTTAAGCGACGCCACAAATGAAGAGTTATTATAGGAGTGCGTGGTTTGGTTTATGCGAATTTCACTTGAAATTGTCAACTCCTGCAAGTCATGCGCTGCCAAGTGCTGCAGGGGGCTTGCAGTTGTGCTGACAATACCGGAGGCTA
>VGKX01000106.1 GCA_016866895.1 Candidatus Parvarchaeota archaeon | reverse complement strand
CAACATATGCCGAATTTTTAAAAACAATTCCCGCAGGTGAGATTCCCGAACTTGCTGATAAGGTTGTCTATCTTACTCAGGGCTCGATCGCCCCTCCATTTGAGGGGGTGGACATTGGGATAGGCGAAAAATTTGTCATGGAGTCAATAGCAACGTTTTCAGGTTACACAAGAAAGCAAATTGAGATTCTGTATAAAGAAAAGGGTGACTTGGGCGACGTGGCTTCACTGCTTGCAGGCAAAAAAAAACAGACCTCCCTTGGGGGTGCAGAACTGACTGTTGAGCATGTTTACCAATCGTTCCAAAAAATAGCGGCCCAATCGGGGCAGGGGTCGCAATCCTCAAAAATCGGCATCCTTGCAGAGCTTCTCAATTCAGCAAGTCCTGTTGAGGCCAAATACATAGTCCGTTTTCCCCTAGGCAAGCTGCGCCTTGGCATTGGCGACCCTACAATTCTTGATGCGCTTTCACTTATCGGGGCTCAGGACAAGTCAATGCGGCAGCAAATAGAGAGGGCATACAATCTTTGCTCTGACCTGGGTTATGTCGCAAAAATCTTCCTTGAAGACCAAAAAAGCATCTCAAGGCTTAAAGTCACGCCTTTCAAGCCAATAAGGCCAGCTTTGGCAGAGCGGGAAATATCCCCGCAGGCAATCATAGAGAGAACCGGGGAGTGCTCTGTGGAGGCCAAGTATGATGGCCTTAGGATGCAGGTGCACAAGTCTGGCGACAAGGTGGAAATCTACTCTCGAAAGCTTGAGAAAATGACCGGCATGTTCCCAGATATTGTAAAGGCGGCAAGGGGGCTTGATGAGAGAATGCTAATCTTTGAGGGTGAGGCGCTTGCCTACTCGCCTGAAGAAAACAAATACTTCTCATTCCAGCAGCTCATGCAACGGAAAAGAAAATATGATATCGGTAAAATGTCGCAGCAGCTGCCACTGCAGATGTTCGCCTTTGACATAATGCTTGCAGGAAGCACGGACTTCACACTTGAGCCATATTCAATAAGGCGGGAAAAGCTTGAGCTTTTGCTTGGCTCTACAGGCACCAAAAAGCAGGACTTTCAAGGCGTGATTCTCCCTTCGGCAAGGATAATTGCAAGAAGCGCGCAGGAGCTTGAGGAGTATTTCCAAAAATGCCTGTCCGAGGGGCTTGAGGGCGTCATTGCAAAGGACCTGAGGATGCCTTATGTTGCAGGCGCGCGCAAGTTTGCCTGGATAAAGCTGAAAAAGTCCTACGGGTCGTCTGTTGACACTATTGATGCTGTTGTAGTCGGTTATTATCTTGGCAAAGGGGCGCGAAGCGAGTTTGAGTTTGGCGGCCTTCTGGTTGCAGTCCAAAACGAGCAAACAGGGGCCCTTGAAACTGTAGCAAAAATAGGCAGCGGCTTTAGCGAGGAGGAAATGAGGGAACTTCAAGAAAGGCTTTATGCTTCCAAATCAAGGGAAAAACCCAAGGGCGTTGAATCCAGGCTTGAGCCTGATTTTTGGGTTGAGCCCTCCATGGTTGTCACTGTGGCATTTGATGAAATCAGCCAATCAAGCCAGCACACATGCTCAATAGACGGTGAAGGCAGAGGGCTTGCTCTTCGCTTCCCGCGCCTGGTTGGCATAAGGGAGGATAAAGGCACTGTGCAGGCAACAACAAGTGCGGAAGTGCTTGAGATGTTCGGCTTGCAAAGAAGGGCGAAAGCATAATGAAAAGCGAGGTTGTGCATATGGCAATGCCTGATTCGGAAAAAAAAGAACTTGCGGCAAAGGCGAAGAGGCTTGAGAAAAAACAGCTGTTTGTGAAGGCGGCAGAAATATATCTTAAGGTTGGCGACAAGGAAAAAGCTGCAAGTGCATATGAGTCTGCTTGCGATTACAAGAAAGCCGAAGCCATTTTTATGGAGCTTGGTTGCGAGTCTGATGCCGCAAGATGCCGAGACAAGCGCATAAATTCGATTAGTGATGGCTCAACCTGGGAGACGCTGCAGAAAAAATACCAGGACGAGGCTGGGAACCCATACTAAAAAAACACTAGAGTTTGAAGAAGACAGTAAACCGACGCGTTTGTCTTCTCTGGTAGACTGCAATCTTTCACTGGAAAGCACCCCTGGCTCTGTTTATTAAACGCAATATTGAAAGGCATCCATGCCGGAAGTGCCTATTAAAGAGTTTCTTGCTCTTGTCAGATCGAAAAAGCTGGCATTTGCCTATACAACACATGCTGGCCTGAGGTCTATTGAGTGTTTTTTGCCGCGACAGGTTTGCGAGCAGGACATAATAAATGAAAGTCCAGCGCTTGTAATGGAGCAGGTCTCTGAAATTCCTCATGAGCGCAAATTTGATGTTTACTATCATCAAAAACCAGGGGTCTTCAGAAGATATGTCGTCACTTTAAATGACTCGATACGTTTAATTACTCTCATGCACACAAGTAAAGATATCCAAAATCTTGTTGCAGGAGAGGACAACAAGCGGTGATAAAATGAATGGATTCAGCTATGATGATCAAGCCGATGCAATTTACATTAACTTGAGCAGCAAACGGGTTTCAAGCACCCTTGAGCTCAATCCAAGAATTAACGTGGATTTGAGCGAATCCAAAAAGATTGTTGGCGTTGAGATACTTGAAGCCTGCAGCCTGCTCTCCGATCTTTTCCACAAAAAGGTTTCCAAGGACAAAATCAAGAGCCTTCTTTACAAAGTGAGCGACAAAGACGCGCTATACGTAAACTTTGAGCTAAAAGTTGGGCAAAAATCCGAATACGCCTCGCTTGCAATCCCAAAGCTTTACAGAAGCCCTGTCTTAGGGGTTGGCTGAAGGTTGGGTTACATCCACATGGAAATCCTTGAAATTATTTCAAAGTCACAGAATGTGATTATTGTCTGGCTTGCTAGTTCTGCGTGAGTTACGGTAAGTCGCGGCTTTTCAGAAAGTTTCCACTATATGCTTTGGAGTTTCATAGCTATATGTCTTTGGTCTATTTGCGGATGATTTGACAAGGAAAATAAATTCATGGCTGGTAGGAAATAAGGATTTCTGGTTTTCTAAATTCTAGTTATCCTGCTTTCTGGCCTTTTTCCCAAGCTTCTTTTTCATCATCTTTAAAACAAAAAACGAGTCGCGCTCCATCTCCTCAAGCCTGAAGCGGATGAGCTTTGCCTGCGCCTCAAGTTTGGGTATAAGAATAAATTCAAGTGCGTTGACCCTGCGCTTTGTCTTTTCAATCTCGCGGATAAGCTTTCTCAGGGCGTTTTCGGTTTCTGCAAGCTTGACAATCATGTCTGTTGTTTTTTCAAAATTGTCTGCCGCCTCGTCTACTTTGGCAGTTGAGCCAATAATCGAGTATCCTCTCCCAAATGGGCTTTTTTGCACAGGCACGGACTGGATTGAGGGAATCTTGACGCCCATGACGTTTTTTACCTCTATTTTCACGCCAGGTGCCTTTTTTATCTGTGATGCTATTGCCTCAAGCTCGTAAACAGAGTGGTAAATCTGCGCAACGGCAAGTGTCTGGTATGCATCCTTGAGCGTTGCATTCAGCTCGCTTCTCATGTCCTTTGCCTTTTCAAGTATCTTGAAAAACTCCATTACAAGAGCATCGCGCTTTTGCTTTAGAAGCTTGTGGCCCTTTTTGGCAAGGACTATCCTGGCCTTTGCCTTCAAAAGCTCCATGCGCGTCGGGTTTGGGTTTTCTGCCATAAACTATTCCGCCTTTTTTTATTTTTGTCTAACTCCAGGGTTATTCCAACCATCAGCTTACTTTTTCCCCTTCTTTTTTTCCGTCGGTTTTTCGTGGTGCTTGGCTTGAGTTTGGCTCTGGCTTGCCTTTTTTTCCGCCTTGGTAAAATACTCCGAAGCCTTTACCTTGCCTTCATAATACTTTTGCCCGTACTTTGCAATGAAATCTGTTTTCACCCTCTTTAGCTCTGACTGGGGAAGGGCTGACATCAGCTCCCATCCAAGCTCCAGCGAGTACTCAATGCCCCTGTCCTCATGGCTGTCCTGTGTTATGTAGCGCTTTTCAAATTCATCTGCAAACTTGAGGAACTTCTTGTCAACTTCGGATAACGCCTCCTCGCCAACCACTGCGGAAAGCGACCTCAAGTCCCTTCCAGTTGCATATGCGGCATAAAGCTGGTCTGCAACCCCTCTGTGGTCCTCGCGCGTCTGGTCTTTGCCAATGCCCAGGTTCATAAGCCTTGAAAGGCATGGAAGCACGTCAACAGGCGGATAGATGTTTTTCCTGTGCAAGTCGCGGCCAAGCACAATCTGTCCCTCGGTAATGTAACCTGTGAGGTCTGCAATGGGGTGTGTAATGTCATCTCCGGGCATTGTAAGGATTGAAAGTTGCGTGACAGTGCCCTTCTTGTT
>VGKX01000105.1 GCA_016866895.1 Candidatus Parvarchaeota archaeon | reverse complement strand
TAAGTGCGAACAATCGCTCAAAGCCAAGGGAGATGCCAACCGCCGGCTGTGCAGGGCCATAAGTGCCGACCAGATTGTCATACCTGCCTCCGCCAGCCACAGAGCCTATTTCCTTGCTTGCCGATATTTCAAACACTGCCCCGGTGTAGTATGCAAGGCCGCGCACAAGCGACATGTCAAGGACAGGGCTTATGCCAAACATCCTGCAGTATTCCAGAATTTGCTCCAGGTTGGAGATTGCCGTCTCAGAAAGGCCGAGTTTTTTTGCCTCCTTTAAAACTGCGGCATTCCCTTTAAGAGAAATGAAATCAAGCAGGCCTTGGGCGGCTTTTTTGTCTCCTGTGGCATCCTCCAGCAATTCTTGTATCTTGCCCATGTCAAGCTTTCCGATTTTGTCTATTGCTCTCATGACGCCGGTGCGTCTTTGTGCGTTTATGCCAAGCCTGTCAAAGTACGAATCAAGAAGTGCCCTTGAATTGAGGCGCATTTCAAAATTGGCAAACCCAAGCGCCTTGAGGCACTGTGCCGCGCAGGCGAGAAGCTCTGCCTCGCACTTTGGCGAGCTTGAGCCTATTGTGTCAATGTCAGACTGGATAAACTCCCTAAGCCTGCCTTTTTGCGGCTCTTCACGCCTCCACACCTTTGATATTGCATAGCGCTTGAAGGGAAGGGAAAACGAATTTGAGCCGCACACGCGTGCCAAGGGCACGGTCAGGTCATAGCGCAACCCAAGGTCGCTTTCCTGGATTCGAAAAATTTGTCCCTCTATTTCCTCGCCGCCTTGTTTTTGGAGTGTTGCAACCGTCTCTATTGCTGGCGTGTCAAGGGGCCTAAAGCCATAAGAGCGGAACACTGCCCTGATTTTGTCCAGAAGCGCCTCTCGCAGCTCCATCTGGGCTGGGAGATAATCGCGCATGCCTTTGGGGGTTGAATAGTCCATATCAATGCCTTTGGTTTGCCTAAGATTCTTTACCTAATATTCCGCCCCACTCGACAACCACAAAACCGGTTCTTTGGGGTTGCTGAATAAGAGGCTCAAGAATAGGTGCAGCATTTGAGTCTAATTTATTGAGAGGTTTAAAGAAAAAATTCAATCTAATCAGTTTGTCTGGTTTTGGCTCAACAATCAGGCGCATGTTTTTTGCGTAATAGTCCTCACTGAGAAGTTTTATCTCATAGTATCTGCTTTTTGGAAGCTTGGCAAGCCAATACTCCTTGAACTGTGATTTTTCCTTTTCATTCAGGCCAAGGACAGGAAGCTTTTCATCCAACCACGCATCAAGTTGCGAATATTCAACCAGCCAGCTCTCTTGGGGAAGCTCTAGTGAATTTTGTTGCGTTTCGTAAAACAGGTAATCGTACTTGCCTTCAATCAAGCCATCTTTGGAGGCGGACACGCTCCAGCCAAATTCTGGGTTATACTTTGGCTCGCTTGCAGTTATTTTTCCGTTCAGCTCAAGTTTCACTGAAATTTTTTTGCCTTGCAACTCTTGCGTTGTATACAAGTAGATTGCGGGCTTGTAAACCATGCAGCCTTTAATTGGGTCGCAAGGTTGATAGTTATCATCGCCATTTTTATTGTAGGTATAGTAGTCATAGGCAATGAGAACCCCGATGATAATCGCGCCGATTATTGCCAGCGCGAAAAGCACGGCAAGAATTTTTGCAAGCAAGCCCATGCCAGCCCATTTTTGACTTGCCTTGGAAAACAGGGAATCTTGCTTTGTGTTTGCGGCTTTTGTACTCGTTGTTTGTTTGCTTGTGGCTTGCGCGCTTGTGTTTGTTGCTTTTGTGATGGCGGTTTGTTTGTTCACTGTGTTTGTGTTTTTAGATTTTGGGAGATTGTTTTTCTTTGCCAATTACCTCACCCCTTGCATGCTGGTTTTCTTGTTGGTGTTTAAGTTTCTTGTTTGGCTACTTCGCCAATGTCTCCTCAATCCATTTTTTCATTGCATCTGCCTGTGCAGCCCCGGTGCGCTGTGCAATTGCCTTTCCATCCTTGAAAAGGATGATGGCCGGGATGCTCATGACGCCAAACGCGCCCGCGATTTCGCCTTCGTCATCCACGTTAAGCTTTGCAAACTTAAGCTTCCCTTTCATGGTCTCGGAAAGCGACTCGATTACCGGACCTAGCATCCTGCACGGGCCGCACCAGGGAGCCCAAAAATCAACAAGCACAAAGCCCTTTGAGCCCACCTCCTCCTTGAAATTCTGCGAGTTAAGTTCCATGACCATTATTATCACCCTCGAAAAACACTAGTCTAGACTAGAAAATGAATACTCGGCTGGGCGCAAAACAAAAAGCCCAGTTACTGCCTTGTCTTGATTTGATTTTGCTAATGCAGGTTTATAATTTTGATAGTTGATTTCAAGGCCGTAATGCCCTGGACTGCCATTATCTGTGTGCCTGCTCAGCTGTTTTCGCTGCTTGCCATGGGGGCATTTATAAGCAACTTTGACGATTGCCGAAGTTATGTTCGCAAGATTTATATAGGGGCAAAAGGCAAGAGGATACGGAAAAGGCGGCCACAAAAAGAAAGCAGAAAAATCGGAAAAATGCAAAGCAAGAGGACTTGTGCTGCCTTTCCGGAGTGAGTTGTATGGTGGATTGTTGTGGAATGCACCTGTGCAGCAAGTGCTCTATGCCAACATTGGTTTTTGGCATATTGTTTCTTGTGGCAAACTTCACAAACTACGTACCAGGCGGCCCGTGGACGGTTGCAGGAGTCTACATGCTGCTTTGGGGAATTATGAGCATGATGAAGTAGTTGCAGGCGCGGGGCGGAAAGGCGCCCCGATTTTTTTTATTCGGGCAATAGGTTTGTGTGCAAAGCCCGATTTGTGTGCTGGTATTAAAAACCCAGGTTCCGCATTTCAAGGCAGTAAGGAGTTAGCAATAAGGTTGCAGTCTCTTTTTTCACGTTCTTGCTTGAAGGCATAACGGCTTGGGAAAAAAGGACACATAAAACCTAAACCAAGCTAATTTCAGTACGGAGAGTAGATGATATGAGATTTGACGAGCTAAGGCTAGACGAGAGAATACAAAAAGCCCTGCAGCAGATGGGCTTTGAAAGTGCGACTGAAATCCAGGAGAAGGCCATCCCGCTTCTGCTTCAGGGAGAAGACATTGTAGGCCAGGCAAAAACAGGGACCGGAAAGACTGCGGCATTTGGCATACACATTCTTGAGCAGATTGCACAGTCAGCAGGAAATGAAGGCAGGCATGGGGCACATTTTGCCGGCACAGCAGGGCATTCACATGCTGCGCATGGAAAAGTGCAGGCAAGGGCAAAGCCAAGAAAGCCAGAAGCGCTTATACTTGCTCCAACGCGCGAGCTTGCGGTGCAGATAAAGGATGAGATTGCAAAAATAGGCAAGCTGCTGCCAATGCGCATGATTGCAGTTTATGGCGGGGTGTCAATAGAGCCTCAAATAGGGGCTCTCCAGCAAGGGGTAAACATAGTCGTAGGAACCCCGGGGCGGATTTTGGACCACATAGAAAGGCGCACCCTTGACTTGTCAGAAGCATCGGTTGTTGTGCTTGACGAGGCAGACAGGATGCTTGACATGGGTTTTATTGAGGATATTGAAAAAATACTCGGGCAGACGCCGCACTCGCGACAGACCCTCCTTTTTTCAGCAACAATGCCGCCAGAAATACTTGGCATTGCAAAAAGGTACATGAAAAACCCGGTGCACCTTAATGTAAGCGAGGATGAGCTGGTGGTGGACAAAATCGCCCAGGTGTGCGTTGAGGTCACTAAAATGAACAAGCTCAACACGCTTCTTTCAGTACTCAAGGCAGAAAACCCCAAGCTTGCCCTTGTTTTCACAAGGACCAAGTTTGGCGCAGACAAGCTGATGACAATACTCCACGAGCGGGGGTTTGAGGCCCAGGCGCTTCACGGGGACATGTCGCAAAACAAGAGGGACAGGGCAATGGACGCATTCAAGCGCGGCCACGTGCATGTGCTTGTGGCAACCGACCTTGCCTCAAGGGGGCTTGACGTCAAGGGAATAACGCATGTCATAAACTACGACTTGCCAGAGGAAATAGAGACATATGTGCACAGGATTGGCAGGACTGGCAGGATGGAGGCGACAGGAAAGGCCATTTCTCTCCTTTTCCCAGACCAGCGCGATAGCCTAAGGCTGATTGAAAGGAAGACTGGGGCAAAAGTCACGCAGACAACTTATCCTCACATAGAAGTGCCACGGGTTAGGTCTGCCCAAGGCAGATTTGGCGGACGGGAAAGGGAAGGTTTTGGACAACGGCCCGGAAGATTCGGGGGCAGGCAGCAAGGCGACAGGCGACAGGCGCACAGGGGGTTTGGCGGGCAGGGAAGGGAAGGTTTTGGGCAGCGCCAGCACGGAAGGTTTGGGAACAGGCATTCTGGAGGGCACCCAAGTGCAGGGGG
>VGKX01000104.1 GCA_016866895.1 Candidatus Parvarchaeota archaeon | reverse complement strand
GAAAAGAAACGGAGGGCCCTGGCCGGACCACTGCATGAGCGGCACTTATGGCCAGAGGAACATACTGCCCACGCTGCTTGCATCCGACCGCCTGTCCGTAATAAGCTGGAGGGAAAAATACACCAAGGCCCAGCTTGAAGGCGCGTTTGAAAAGCAGCAGGTCATTCTGACAAAGGACCATCTTGATGAATTCATGCCTGTCGCCCATGGAGGCAACCCATATGCAAGCATGCTTTTGAAGACAATAGGCCCAAGAAGCGAAATCTACGTGACAGGTGTGGTCACTGAATACTGTGTCAAGTGCGCCATTGAAAGGCTTTGCGCATGGGTGGAAAAAGAGAAAAATGGATGTAAAATCTTCCTTGTGAAGGATGCAATAAAGGAGATATCAAAAAGGGGCATGCAGGAAACTTTTGAGGACTTTAGGAGGCTTGGGGTGGGCTTTGCAAGCGCGCAAAGCCTTGTGGAAAAGATGCTGCGCAAAAAGTGAATGCAGGAGCCCAAAGTATGCACAAGCCCGTGGGTTCATAAATCGCTGCAGTGGGCTGACGCGGCGCTGCAGCCAAACTAGTGCTCAAAGCTGACAATAACTATTTCACTTGAGTCCACCTGGGAAAAAAGGAATATTCCGTGCCCGTTTTTGCTTGCCTTTCTTGCAGCCCTGAAAGCGCCGTTTAGCGCTGATATCTTCCCATCTGTTATTTTGTGCCTCTCTTCAACAACGCCAGACAGGTGGGATGCCGCATTGTCAACCCTGCAAATCCTGTAAAATTCCCCGTTTGGGGCAAAATCAGTTCCATCCTGGTGCTCTTCTATGAAGCGTTTCAGCCTCCTAAATTTTTCAAGGAACTCTGCCCTAACATTCGAAGGCTTGGTATCAAGCGCGCTTTTTGGTGAAGGCGGATTTTTGTGAAAGTGCATAAAAACCAAAGGCAAATTGGTTGCAGCAGCCAGTTCCAGGCATATGTGCCTTCTCCGCTCAACACATGCTTATAATGCTTGCCAGTTGCTGCATGGAATAAAAAAAACCTATTGTTTTGAAAGAATAAGTCAGGGCATTTTTCTTAAGGTAGAAAAAAATAGCGGAAGGCTGCCTGAATCCAGGGCATTGTCAGCGGTTTTTCAGACAATGTCGCAGGAGCCGCCAGAGCAGGCAAGTTCCTTTGAGCCTTGCGTGTCGTCATCCTTTTCATAAAGGAGGATTCGCGAAAAGTCAATCTGGGGGAACTGGGCGGCAAGGGAATTGTATTTCTCCTCGCTTACCTCCTCGTATGGCGCAAGGGTGTAGACATGGTTGGAGCGTGGCAGGAAGGAAAGGCCGCCAAGCATGTCCCAGTGCTCGTAGAGCCAGTTTGCAACTGCAATCCATTCGTTTTCCCCAACAGAAACCGTGACTGAAGGATTGTGCTCTGTAAAGTTCTCCTTTACCATCTTCCAGTACTCCAGCTGCTCTATTGCGCTCAGGTCGTTTCTAAAGTGCGTGCCGTTTGTCGCCTTGACTGGAAACTCAAGCACGTAAGTTGTCGCATCCGCACTTGTCTGCCCCACTTCAGGTGAATAGGGCACTTTCTGGTCGCGCATCATCTTGAACAGGCTGTCAGTAGAAGAAATCCTGATGCGCCTTATGTAGTGCCTTGAGTGCCTTGGGTGCAGCCCTGAAGCGCTGTCAACAAGCTGCGAGACAGTGCCCGATGGCTTGACGCATGTTATCGAGGCTGACTGGCTTATGCCAAACCTTGCCGCATAATCTCTGTTCACTTCTATTGCCTTTTCCCTCATCTTCCGCAGCGTGTCAGGGTTTCTGACTGCAGGACAGTCCCACTGCCCAGTTATAGAGACTCCCAAAAGCCGCTCTGTTTCGCAGTTTTTCTTCCATTCAGGCGAAAGATAGGGGAAATTTGTGAGTGTTGACTGGTAGGTGCCAAGGATAGTTGCAATCCTTGTTTTTTCAACAAGGTCTTCCTGCGTGTCCTCCGGCCTTGCCACAACCTCAGTCAGGTTGCAAAACTCCTTTGATTTTAGTATGATTTCCCCGCACGGATTTGTTCCGCAAGTGGCAAAACCGGATCCAAACATTTCCCATCTCCTCTGAGGCATCTGCTTTTGCAGGCTGCCCCTGTTGAATATGCCCCGCTCCCCGGTGCCGGATTTTGCAAGAGCAATCCATTCGTCCATGAACACGCTTGCAGACGGCTTTTCACTGTATACCGCCGAGTTGTTTGCCATTGACCGCTGCATTTCAGTCAGGTAGAACTGCCCCGTTTTTGCAAATCTCATCTCTGCGTCGTTCAGGTCGGAAAGAGATATGAGGGCGGTCCTCCTCACCCCGCCCATGACAACTACCTCGCCTATTTTGCAGATTATGTCGTGCACATCGATTGGCGAGAGGCGCAGCCCCTGCTTTGAAAGTATTTTTCTTCTTGCAAACTCAAGAACCGCGATAAGGGGCCTTGGGCCAGAGCTTTTTCCGCCAAGGGTTTTGAGCCTTGCCCCCTGGGGCCTAAGCCTTGAAAAGTCAAATTCAACGTCCTTGCCACCATACCAGGTCTTAAGGCCAAGCACAAGGGCATCGGCCCAGCCCTCCTTGCTGTCATCCACAACATGCACTGGAAGCTTCTCCCCGGACTGCTTTTCAATGAGGGGGAGCTGCTGCACTGTTTGCGCCTCAACCGAAAAGCCAACCCCAGTGCCGCACATGCAAAGGTACATTATTTCCCCAAAATCCGCAAGGCAGCTTGGCGCTATGTAAGAGCAGTTGTACGCGGCTACGTTTGTCGTCCTGGCCGCCTTGCCTGCAGCCCAGAGAAGGCGCATGGATGGCATGACCTGCTGGCGCAGTATTGCGTCCCTAATCTGTTCGTATTCAACCAGGGCAAGCTTGTCGCCAAGGTTCTCGCGCATAAAGTCAACGTATCGCCCGACAGTTTCCACCCAAGTCTCTCGCCTTCCTTCTCCCTCAAGCCATTTGGAGTAGGTCCTGTAATAGACAAATTCACAAAGGGGGCTTCTGAAGTATTTTTTGCTTTGCTCGACTAAATTCCTTACGTGTTCGGGTATCTGGCGGGACTGCGCCCTGATTTTCGTCCGCTCCTGCCTGTAAAGTATGTAGGCCTTGGCAGTTGCAGCATGCCCGGTCTCAATAAGCACTTTTTCAACTATGTCCTGGACCTGCTCAACGCTTGGGACGATTTCCCCATCAAAAATCTTTGTGAGCTCAACAACGACTGCATCTGCAAGCCTTGCCGCAAGCTGCCTGTCCGTGCCGCCAACCGAGCGTGCGGCCTTGAATATTGCCTCGGTGATTTTTTCCTTGTCAAAAGGAACTGTGCTTCCGTCCCTTTTTTTTATCTGCTTGACATGCTGCTCGAAAACGACCTGAGTTTGCGTTTGTGTCATCTTGACCACCCTTGAGCCGCGCGCACCGCCTTTGCCTGTGAACGGACTTGCGCGCGTGCGTTTTCCAACGCCTAGACGCCGTCGGCAAAAACACTATATGTTGTGTTTTTTGACCCCTTTAGATACTACATATGGGGTTTAAATATGTTTTGAATTCGCTGGTTTTTTGGCAAAATTCGTGTCCACTTATGCGCATTTTTTCCGCAGTTTTTCCAGAACAAAGCCAGCAGGCGGACTAGGTTTTTTAATTTACCTTGCCAATTCAGATGTCTACTGCTTGTTTGACTTGAAAACTGAGGCGGCTGTTAGTATGAAACGGGTGTTGGCAGCAAATTTCCTAGATGCTTTTGCCATAAGCGCCACTGGAATGATACTGCCGCTTTTGCTGCTTCACAGGAACATGGAGCTTGGAATGGTTGGGGCCATAATATCCTCCCTGCCGCTTATTTACACCGTCTTGAGGACGGCACTTGCTTCAGTAGCCGAGTCGTTTGGGTATAAGGCTTACTTTGTCCTAAGCTCCGCCTGTTGCGCGGTCTCGCCCATAATATATATGCTCTCCTCCTCGCCGGCAGGTTTTTTGGCAGGCAGGGCCGTGGACAGTTTAAAGCAGGCATCAATCTGGGCTGTCAACAGAAATGCGGTTATGGCAGACACGCCCCCCACTGATTTTGCAAGGGCGACTTCAAGGCTTGTAAGCATCCGCTATGCCGCAATAGCCCTTGGGGCCGTCGGGGGCGGGTACATTCTCAACACGCTTGGATTTGACTACTCGTTTTTGTTCCTTAGCGCGGTTGGGGCAGCAGGCCTCTACGTTGCGATTGGAATGAGGCAGCACAGGGCAGGGATTGGAGGGTTGGACTTCGGAAAAATACGCGACTCTTTCAACCTGTTTGGCAGGGGAAAACTTTTCACACTCACCACAATCGTGATGCTTTTTGAGGCAAGCATGGACGGGCTAATCAACCTGTTTGTCATTCCAGTCTTCCTCAAAAGCATCGGCCTTGACTACACGTCAATAGGCCT
>VGKX01000103.1 GCA_016866895.1 Candidatus Parvarchaeota archaeon | reverse complement strand
TTTTGGCAACTTCAGCGTGCCAGAAAAGCTTTTGTCCCAGGACTACGATGTCCGGATAATGTCAAACAGGCAGGTGTTTGTCAATTGGAGCGAGGGCTCAAGGCCTTTTGCGGCCTCTTTTGCAATAAACACCAACAATATTACCGGAGGAAGCGGGACAGAAAATGGAGTTGATGCTGCAAGCGGGGTATCATGGATATCGCTTAATGCAAGCAAGGGAAGGTTTCAGGTTGAAAACACAGGCAACAGGCTTTTGGTGTCGCAAAGATAACGGATGGTTGTTGAATAGGCAAAATTTAGGGCTGATATATGATGGATGAAAGCATGGAAAACAAGGCAAGGGCAACATCAGGGAACTGCGCTACTCTCAAAAGGCGGTCATTCAGGGGCCAGTATTTTTCCTTTGATGCGATTGCGGCAAGCATTATTTTCATAATAGCAGTTTCCATACTCTCAAGCTACTGGTTTGGGATAAACTCAGTGATGGACTCTCAGACCGACAGGATGAATATTGAGGCAATGCGACTGTCTGACACATTGATGACAACAGGCTATCCGCAAAATTGGAACATGAATATCGGAGGCGCAAACCAGCTTGGCTTATTAAAAACACAGGCAAGCAACGAATTTGATGCTGCAAAGATAATCAAAATGCGGGATTATTCCTTTGACCCGGCGGATTATGGGAAACTCAAGGGTTTGTTCAAGATAGGCGGCTACGAGTTCTACGGCCAGATAAGAAAAAACGGGACAAGCGCGCCTCTTTACAGCTTTGGCAAGGACTTTTCAGCAACAAGTCCGACAAATATTGCCAGCATGCAGAGGATTGGTGTACTCGACGGAGAATTTGTTTATTTGCGCGTGTTTCTTTGGACGAATTCAAGTGTGGGATGAAGATTTTGGGGATTGGAACAGTCTGCCCAAAGTCGAGAATAATAGGATATAAACAACAGTAGTGCAACTGGTAAGAAATGATTGGGCAAAAAACCAGGGTGACAAAGAAATAATTTTAGTATAGCCAATTAATAATAGTTCTAGTCCAAGAAATCGTTTGGAGTCGGGGGTTCCGGCTTGTCGCCCTTGCGCTCCCTGATTTGCCTGACGACCTTGTTGAGAAGGTCCTTTGGCAGCGGCTCGTAGCCCGCATATTCCTGGTAAGGTATTGCCCTTCCCTGGGTTGCTGACCTTAGGTCGTTTCCAAAGCCGAACAGCTCCGCAACAGGCACCTTTGCTATTATGTTTGTAACCTCGCCTTCCTGCTGCATGTCAATCATCTGCCCGCGCTTTCCCTGGATAAGGGTGATAACCGCCCCCATGTAGTCCTGCGGCACAATGATTGTCAGCTTTTGCTTTGGCTCGTGCAGCGTGACTCCTGCAAGAAGCATGCCTGCATACATTGGCCTTTTGATTGCAGGAATGATTTGCGCAGGGCCCCTGTGCACTGGGTCTTCGTGTATAAGGGCGTCCACAAGGCGCACTTTTATTCCTGAGACTTTTTCCTTTGCAAGCGGGCCCTTTTCCAAGGCTTCCTCAAAACCTTGAAGCAACAGCTCCATAATCTCGTCAAGGTACTGGACGCCTCGGGTGTCGTTTATGAACAGGGACTTGTTGTAGATGTGCTTGACTGCCTTTGCCAAGTCGCGGTCCAGCCCTGCCTTGACAAGCGCCTCGACTGCACTTTTCCCTTTTGGCCTGCCTTCGGCAACATCCCCGTTGTCTATTGCATCAATGACAGACTGTTCTAGTTTTTCAACAAACACCTTGAGCTTGGTGTGCTTGTTTGGCGACTTGCCTTCGATTTGCGGCGAGTTGCCCAAAAGCGCTTCCCTGTAAACTACTATTGGCGGAGAGGTGATAATGTTTATTCCCCGCTCCTTTGAGATTTTGTATTCGATGATTTCAAGGTGCAAGTCGCCCATGCCGGAAATCAAGTGCTCCCCGGTCTCCTGATTTATTTCAACTTTGAGTGTCGGGTCCTCCTTGGATAGTTGCCTTAGGGCTGCAATCAGCTTTGCAAGGTCCTTTGAGTCCTTTGCTTCAATCGACTTGGTGACAACTGGCTCGGAATAATGCTTGATTTGCTCAAACGGCTCGACTTTGCCGTCGCTTACAGTCTCACCGACATAAACGTCGCGCAGGCCGACAATGCCAACTATGTTGCCAGCCGAAACCGTATCAACCATGACCCTGTCAATGCCCATGTAAACCGCGCACTGCTGCACCTTCTCCTCGCTGAATTTGGATGCAAGGTAGAGCATGTCGCTTTTTTTGACTTTTCCGGAAAACAACCTGACAACTGCAACCTCACCTGCATGCTCGTCGTTAACAACGCCAAAGCACACGCCTATTGTCTTGCCGTTTGAATCGCAGGCAAGCATTGACTTGCCTTCCGTAGAATCGAGTTCGCCTTTCCATATTACCGGAATCCTGTATTTCTGGGCCACAAGCGGATTTGGAAGATGCTCTGTGACCATTTCAAGCATTATCTCGTCAAGAGGCGACTTTTCCTGAAGTTCCTTATGCTTCCCCTCCTTGCACAATTGCGCCATTTCCTTGAAAGAAAGATTGAAGCGCTTCATTGAAAGAATTGAAACCGCCCACTTGTTGAACGCGGAGCCAAAGGCCACGTTGCCTTTTGCAACTGCAATCATCCAATCCTCCCTTTTGTCCTCCGGGGCGTATTGGGCTATGATTTTATTCAGGCCGTTTATGATTTTCACGAACCTTGCCTGCATAGCCTCGCCGTCAAGCTGCAGCTCGTTAATCAGCCTGTCAATCTTGTTTATGAATATTGTCGGCTTTGCCCTTTCACGAAGTGCCTGCCTCATAACGGTTTCTGTTTGGGGCATGATGCCCTCAACTGAGTCCACAACAAGGACCACGCCGTCAACCGCCCTCATTGCGCGGGTGACATGGCCGCCAAAGTCCACGTGCCCAGGCGTGTCAATAAGGTTCATCAGGTAATCCTTTCCTTTCAACTCAAAGGCAATCGAAATGTTTGCGGCCTTAATCGTGATTCCTCGCGCCTGCTCCTGCTCGTCAAAGTCCATGACTCGCTGCTCGCCTGCCAAATCCTTTGAGATAAGGCCTGCCCTTGCGACAAGCGAATCCGTAAGAGTTGTCTTGCCGTGGTCAACATGTGCGCAGATGGCGACGTTTCTCACGTTTTCCAGGTTGCTCATTAGTTTTGTGACTTCGCCTACGACGTATTCTTTTCTAACCATAAAATTTCACCTGCCTTGAATAAAGGATGATAAATAACAGCATGCTTGATTAAAGACACTTGAACTCAGACTCTGAAAACCGAACAGACCGCAAACCCGGATTCAGTTGCTCTCCAGCAGCATTTCAAGTAGACTTTTACGGGATAATTAAGGGGCTAATCTTTAAATACGTTTTTGAGGGGGGGCAAAATAGAAAAATTCCAATTTCTTGTTCATGCCCCCAAGCATTCCCCAAGGCTCAGGGGGCCAGTGTTCCGTTTTTGCCAAGCTCTTTAGTCGCCCTGTCAAGCATGTTTCTTGCCATTTGCACTACATGGTCAGGAGAATGCGAGTTTTTAGCGGTTTTTGCAAGTTCCGCTGCCGCCTCAGGCTGATTTTGGCTTGATTGTATTGCCAAAACTGCCGATGCAAGTGCCTGCCCGCTTGTGAATTTTTCAGGCTTTGTCGCGTGTGTGGCTATCTTGTTCAGATGCTTCACAAGCCCCGGGTTCTTTTCCACAAACTCTGCCGCCACAAGCACGAACTCCGCCTGAGCACCCGTAGAGATTATATTAATGCACGATGCCGCGTTTAGAGCAGTTCCAGAACCCTTTTTTGATAGAACCGAAACCAAACTTTCCGCCACCCTTAGCGCCACTTCTTCACCCTGCTTGACAGTTATATTTCCGATTAATCCTGCCATTTCAGTTTGTTTTTCAACCCGATTCACTTTTCCAATCGCCTCTATGCCGGTGATGGCTTTGACCACGTGTTCACTTGAATAAACATTGGTTAGCTCAAGGGATATTTTCTGCCTTGACTCGGGTTCAAGTTCCGGATTGGTTGCCTGGGTTTCAACTGCCTGCGCGATTTGAAGCAAAAGCGGCCCGACGTTAATATTTTTCATCATTGGCAGCATATTTTCATTTACCTGCTTTTCAAATGCCAAATAGGGCTTGAGCGCATTTTCCAAAGCCCCCCGTATATTTGTGTCATTTATGGCAAATATTATTTGCTGTAGCTCGTTTTCCACTGTGCCGGTGTTTTCTTCCTTGCCGCCTTTTACATAATGCCCTTCTGTTTTTTTCACTTCAATTTTCACAGGCTCGGTTTTTGCTGCCACCAAGCCCTCTTCCTTTGCAATTGTGCTTGCGATTGTGCCAGTCATTGTAGCCTCTGCCTGCGCCACTTTCGACTCAACCATCTCCACAGTGGTTTTAGGAGCTTTGGCCCTTTGGATTCCTTGGACTCCACCGGCTTCGTGGGTGCCATGCGCCCCATGAACCTTGGCCTCATACACTGCAAGCCCTGTCAAAAAACCC
>VGKX01000102.1 GCA_016866895.1 Candidatus Parvarchaeota archaeon | reverse complement strand
TTGAAAAGCCCTGGAAGCCAAGCCAGGCTGAAATGACCAGAAGAGGTATTGCCGACAGATAAACCACAAGGCTTATGCGCTCGACGTTGAATTGGAAGCCGGAAATCAGGCCAAAAATCTGCTCTTCTATTCCAAACCCTTTTAGGATGAGATAAATGCCAACCACCATGCCGACTGGCTGCCAGCCAAAATTCAGGAAGCTTGAGATTGAAAGCATCAGTATGATTACCGCAGGTATGCCAAAAATCAGCCTTGCGTAATAAGGGTCCTTGAGTTTTTCAAGCAGGACGAAATAGGTCTGCTCAAGCTCTTTTGCCTGTTTCATGACAACGATTTTTACAGAGTCAATCTTGAGCCTTGAGCGGACAATGGGGATTATTTCCTCATCAGACAGGCCGTCAGAGACAAAAACGCACGACTCAGCCCTAAACGAGGCTATCACCTGCTCCAGCTGCTCTGCAACCTCCTTGTCCGCCTCATAGCCAAGCCGCCTTGAGCCAGTCAGGGTGGCGATTTCGGCCTTGTGCTCCTTTGAAAGGTCATCAAAGATGTTTATTGCCTTGAAGATGGCGTTTGCGTCCGTCTCCTCCGGGTCGGCAAGAGCAAGCTTTGAAGCTGCAGCAAGATTTGCCTCCCTGCCAACTATTGGGCCTGATATTTTCACTTTTTCGTAAAGGTCGTTGTCCCTGTCTATGCAAAGCACGAGTATTGGCTTTTTTATCATATGACCACAAAAATGATGGTTTGATTGGTATATCGGATAGGCGAGAATGGCGGTGCAAGGCTATTGTCGGTTTGGCTGGCTTTGTTTGGCCTTGTACTGTTTCCTTTTCCCGCGCCTTCTTGCTTGCCCTGGCTTGCTTTAGTGAAAGATATTTAAATATGTATGCGGAAATTGACATGCTGATTTTACGTCATAAGGTAAAAAGGTAAATGCTGCAAATAGATTATCTGATATAAACTATTGGTGCCAACCAGCACCATCGACGGGAATGACATGAAACGATTTGCCAACCCTGGCCAAGAGATAGGAATTGAAGAGGAGTTTTCCGCAGGCAGCGGCACCTATGTTGAAAACGGCAACATATGCGCAAGCGTGCCTGGCGAGGTTGGCGAGAAGGAAAGGTGCCTGAGCGTCATGAACAGGATAACCCTCAAGGTGGCCATGAAAGGCTCAAAGGTCATTGGAAGGGTTGAAGACGTCATTGAGCCAATTGCACTTGTGCAGGTTTTGGGAGTGGAAGGCGAGGGCGAGAGGTTCACAAAAAGCTCCGACTATGTTGTCCTGCACGCCTCCAAAGTCAAGCGTGACTATGTGAGAAACATACACGATGAGGTCAAGATTGGGGATATCATTCTTGCAAAGATTGACGAAATTAGGGCTGATGACACAAAGCTCACCACAGTCGAGCCTGAACTTGGCGTGGTTAAGGCCTTTTGCTGCAGGTGCCGCCGCCCTCTTGTCCTGAAAAACTTCAACCTTGCCTGCGAAAAGTGCGGCAACAGGGAATACAGGAAGCTTTCAACCAAGTACAGAAATGTTGAGGCTGAATTTTGAGAAAGATGCAGAATTTACAGGATGACGATTGTACAAAGCTTAAAAGAAAAGGCCAAACACTGGTGTTTGAGGGGTTGTTTGCATGAAAATAAATTTCCTGGCAAAGGAGACTAATTACGTTGAAATGGTGATAGAAGGAGAGGAGCACAGCCTGCCAAACGCGCTTCGCGAAATCATTGCGCAGGACTCCGACGTTGAATTCGCAGCATACACGATGGACCACCCACAGATAGCATCGCCAAAGCTGATTGTCAGGACAAAGAACAAAAATGCCCTTTCCGTTATTCGCGAGGCAATAAAGGAGCTTGCAAAGCAGACCGCAAAATTCAAGGATGAATTTGCACAGACAGCCCATGCACCCAGGAAAAAATCAAAGTAGCTGGCTTATTAACATTCTGGGCAAAAGTGGGATAGTGGAAAAACAAGGCCGGCATGGGAGCCAGGCAAGCGCGGGAGAAAAAATGCCGGGCTTCAAAGAACAGTTTGCATCAGCTTGCCTTAAGGCATACAAGTCAAAGGCCCTCTATTATCTTCTTGCAGCAACTTTTTTGCTTTTTCTTTTCACAAGGCACCCGATTTTCGGCCTTGGAGTGGCAATCAGCGTAATCTGCCTCCTTGCAGTCGAGACTGCGGTTGGCGTAAAGGAGGGCGGGTGGAAAAACGAGATAAAGGAGATAGCAGTTGCCATTGTTGCGGCGGTAGTTTTTTGGTACGGGCTTGGCTTTGTCCTTGCCACCCCATCCCCCCTAAATGCAATCGTGTCCTGCTCAATGCTGCCGCAGCTTGAGCGGGGGGACATGGTAATCCTGCAAGGCGGGCAGATAAATGCGCCAAAAATCAGCGCAACGCAAACGCAGGCCGAGGCCCTTTTTGGCAAGGCAGAAGTATATGGCAATGGGGAGTTTCTTGAAAGCGTGGACGGTTCAGTCTACAGCTTTTGCACAAACCCGAATAATGCAAACAGCCAGGCATGCACGCTATTCAGGACAACCCCGGAGCTGGTTGAGGAGAGGAGAGGGGACTTCACTTTCAAGTATTCAAGATGTGAAAGAAAACAGGGGCAGAGGATTTACCAGGTGCCATGCGCAAGCTCGGTGGTCTTTGGCCAAAAGGAGTACAGGACCGAGCTTGAAAATGACATTGTTGTCTATACGCCAAGGAAAAACGAGATATACTGGCTTAGCACAGGCGGCGGGGACATAATCCACAGGGCATTGCTGAAGGTTGACAGCCCGCAGGGGCAGTACCTGCTTACAAAAGGCGACAACAACGAGATATTTGATGCCCAGTATTACAATTTTGCCTACGGGCTTGGCAACCAGCCTGCAAAAGTGGAAGGGCAGTACAAGGGAAAGGTTGTTGTAAGGATACCCTATCTTGGATATCTGAAGCTATTCATATCAGGCCTGCTCAACCCCTCATTTTTCCCAGACCCGCAAGGCTGCGACATGGTGTATGTATAATTTACAAATTAACTGGTTAGTCTAAAGCAATACTTTGACAAATGAAGGTGAGGAGATGGGATTTGTCTCGGAATTCATTGGGTTCATGGATAAAC
The DNA here is from genome assembly GCA_016866895.1 of Candidatus Parvarchaeota archaeon. Taxonomy (NCBI): domain Archaea; kingdom Nanobdellati; phylum Candidatus Parvarchaeota; species Candidatus Parvarchaeota archaeon. The sequence continues at coordinate 1,488 of VGKX01000102.1, read as the reverse complement.
ACAAGGTCGTCGGGCTTGCGGTTGCATTCATAATGGGCGCTGCTGCAAACAAGCTTGTAAGCGCGCTTGTCCAGGATATTATTATGCCAGTCGTAGGGGCTATGACTCCCGGGGGAGACTGGAGGTCGGCAGTGTTCTATGTTGGCCCGGTTAGGCTTCTTGTAGGGGATTTTGCCGGCGCCCTTGTGGACTTTGTGATAATTTCCCTGGTCGTTTTCTTGATAGTCAAATACGCGGCAAAAAGCACCCAGGCCTGAATTTGCCTGTCTGGGCGTGTTTTCGGTTTTTGGCAGTTATCCTTATAAAATTCCCCCATCAAAAAGTTGACTGGGAGGAAAGACAGGCGATTAGTCAGCCAAGTGAAAGCACGCTTGGCTCAAATGCTTGCGCCAAAGGCAATTTCCTGCACTTAGGGGAGGTAGTTCTATGTTCTCATTGCTTGTTGAAAACGCAAAAAGCTGGAAGGCTGCGATTGACCCGATTGTCAATCTCATTGATGAGGGGCAGTTTGAGATATCAAAGGATGGCCTGTCGCTTAGGGCAATGGACCCTTCACAAATAGCCATGATTTCATTTTTCATGCCAAAAAGCGCTTTTGTCCAGTATGAGTCAGAGACAGTCTCCAAAATCGGGCTGAACTTTGCTAACCTGACAAAGATACTTGCCCGCACAAGGGACGGGGAGCAGCTTGCCATATCCCAGGAGGACAACAAGCTTTTGCTCAAATTCAGCGCAAACAGGAAAAAAAGGACCTTCAAGGTTCCCCTCATCGACCTGCCTGCAGGGGCTTCAAGGGAGCCCAACATAACCCACGATGCTAAAGTGAAAATCGCAGCCAGGGAGTTCAAGGAGATACTCAAGGATGCAAACCTTGTGTCAACGCATGTGACCCTTGAGGCCACTGACTTGGGCTTTTTTGTGGATGTCAAAGGCGACACGGCGGAGCTTAAGGTGGAAAATGAAAAGACGCCCGAGGCAACCCTTGAAGTTGAGGCAAAAGCAAACGCAAGGGCGACGTTCCCGCTAAAGTATCTTGAGGACATTACAAAGGCATGCCCGGATGACGGGGCAGTGTCCATCCACCTCAAGTCAAACGCGCCTGTGAAAATCGAGTATGAGGCAGAATCAGCAAAGGCAACGTACTACCTTGCCCCAAGGATTGACACTGATTGACGAAATGCAGCTGAAAGGCGCTTGGCCATGAGAAACCTCGTGGAGCACCGCTCCTGCAAATTAAATTCCCTGGCGCAGTGGCACGTGGCAAAAAATCCACTGACAGTCTGCTACAATTTTTGCGTCATGAGCCTGTGCAAGTACATGCCTTTGCTTGGCTTGAAAAATTGGGTTTATCGGAACTTGCTTGGCATGAAGGTTGGGAGGGGAACTGCAATTTCCCCGGGCACCACAATGGACTTTTTTTTCCCGGAGCTTATTGAGATAGGCAGCGATACCATAATCGGGTACAACACACTTGTCCTTACTCATGAG
>VGKX01000101.1 GCA_016866895.1 Candidatus Parvarchaeota archaeon | reverse complement strand
AAGACCTACTTTTTGGTTAGCGCAATCTTCCGGTTTTTCAAGAAGAATCTATCCTCCAGTTCTGGTCAGGCTTTGCCCCCTTCATTGGCAGCCTTTCGCCCTCAAGATGGTTTTTCAGGCCGGTAAGCGCAATCATTGCCCCATTGTCGCGGTTGAGTTCTGGCGAGGCAACGCCAAACTTCCAATTATTTTGGGCGCAAAGTGATTCAAGCATGCTGCAAAGCCGCAGGTTTTGTGCAACCCCGCCACAGACTACAAGCTCCCTCTTTTTTTCCAGGTATGCAGCCCGCTCCGTAGCCTCGCACACAACAGCAAACGCAGTTTCCATAAGAGAGTATGCCACATCCTTTTTGCTGTGCCTTGCAAGAAGCTTTTGGGATGCAGTAAGAAGCCCTGAAAACGCCATGTTGGTGCCCTTGACTGTGTATGGAAGCTCAACGTATTTTCCTCCCTCCGCCGCCTTGGCAACAGCAGAGCCGTGTGCGTGCTTGAGGCCCATTGCGCGCCCAAAGCCGTCAAACAGGTTGCCGATTCCAATGTCAAGTGTTTCGCCAAGCACCTGGTAGCAACTTGCCCCAAATCCGCATGCAGGATTTGCGCGCCCATCCGCAACATGCCCTCCGATTTCCTTGATTATCTGGGTGTTGCCGCCTGAAACGTAAAGGTAAAGCGGGTCAACAAAACCGCAGTGCCATTTTGAGACAGCCAGATGAGCCTGGCAGTGGTTGACGCCGATTATCGGCTTGCCGCACTTTGCCGCAAGATACTTTGCCCCCGCGCAGCTGACCCTCAGGCACTGGCCAATGCCAGGCCCGCGCGAAAAGGCGAACAGGTCAATTTCTCCAAGCTTGACTCCTGCCTTGTCAAGCGCCCCGCAAAGAATATCGGAAAAAACCTGCTGGTGGTGGTCTGCAGCCTTCCTTGGGACAATTCCTTCCCTGACAGGCCTGTACATGTCAAGGCAGTTGGAAAGAATTGAAAGATGCCCTGGCTTTATTGGGATTGGCTTTGACTTGTGCAAGCGCCCCTGCGCCCCTGCCGCCTTCTTGCCAGTGCTGCCAGTGTATTGTGCAATCCCAATGCCCAAGGTATGCGCAGTGCTTTCAATTCCTAAACAGAACATGTCATAATTCACCTGAAAACAGGCTGCATGGCCGCACCTTGCAAGCCGCGGCAAAGCCGCATTATGCCTGCTGAGTTTTATGCAAGATAGTTTCGCAAGGCCAGCATTATAACAATTGAGGTAAGGTTGAAAAGCGCGTGGGCCAGGATTAGGCCATAAAGGTTTTTCCAGCGCAAATAGGCCGCGCAGAAAATCACGCTTATTGAAAAGGCAAGCAGGATTTCAGAAATTGAGGAGTAGGCAAGATGGCCCATGGCGAATATGATGCTTGTTGCAAGCATTCCCGCCCTTTTGAGCAAAAAGCCCCTGAAAAATATTTCCTCGGCTAGCGGAGAGAGGATGATTGCAACTACAAGAGCCTCAATAGGGAGGCTTGAAACTTTGAGGTAAACGTTTTTGGAATCATTCAGGCCGGCGGCAGAGATTGCAAGCCCTGCGGCAACAACAAACGCAATTGTGAAAATGTAGAGAAGCAGGCCCTGAACAGAGCTGCGGCGCAAGTCTGGGCTTGCAAGCCCAAGCTCAAGTGCAAGCTGTCGTCCGCTTATTCCTTTTAGCTGCAAAAAGTATGCCGTGGCGCAAAGCAAAAGCAGAGGGACTGCCGCAATTGCAAGCACCTGGACAAAGTAAAAGGTTGCCGAGAGAAGCAGCTTGAGTGCGGCGCCTGAAAGGGCGTGCAAAATGCCGTGCCTGAAGGCAATGAAGGCCAGTGACGCGAAGCTTGCGCAAAGAAACGCAAAAAGAAGAGCAAGCGGCATAAGTCCGACTTTGGCAAGTGGCATTGCGCCGCTTGCAACAAAAAGCAGTTTTTGCGATGCTGGCTCTATGCCAAGCAGCTTGATTGCAAGAAATAGCGCAAGGCCAAATGTGAGGACCCCAAGCAGGGGTGTTGGCGCAAAAAAAGCCTGCCTATTGCTTTTTCTCAAAGTAGCCGCACTTGCCGCACGAGGACCTGTCCTTGTGGGCTGCAAGCTTTGTGCCAGGACCGCATTTAGGGCAATGCCTGCCTGCGCCATAAGGCTTGAAGGCCTTTTTCTTCTGTGGTTTTTTTGCATCAGCATCAGCCATAGATTAACCCCTCAAAAAATGATTTGGAATTGAATGGTTTTATTGGAACGCCTGCGAAAAGGGCCTTACGAGGGCTTTGCAGCCGCCGTCGCCTTTTTCACCTTCACCCTCTTTTTCTTTTCAACATGCCCGTCGCGCTGCAGCAGGTGGCTGGAGCTTTTCAAAAGCGCCTCCTTGTTTTTGTAAAGGCTTGCCTGCCCGTTGGCCTTTCTTTTCCCAAACTGGGTTCCAAGGCGCCCTATAACTATCAGGTCGCTTGAGGCACCAGTGTGCTTTGCAAGCTCCTCCCTTATCTCCTTTCTGCTTGGAGTTGACTTTTCAAACTGGACGCTGAAGCTGACTTCAACCCTGTCAAAAAGCTTGTTTTCTGTTTTTGAATCAATGCTCATTTCCATATTAACACCCGGAATAAATGCTTTGGATTGTTACGTCTTATTTGCTTGTTTGGTTTTTGTTTCTTGCTTGTTTGGTTTTTGTTTCTTGCTTGTTTGGTTTTTGTTTCTTGCTTGTTTGGTTTTTTGCTGCCGGTTTTGCAATTTTTTTCTCTATGCCTTTGTCACCCTTGTTATTGAGCGCCTCCCCATTGCGGCCATGATTTCGCACTCCTTGCCCGGCTCTATTTCCGATGCAAGCTCCGACGGGATTGCAAGCTCGTAGGTTTCAAAGGAAGTCGTGTCCATAAGCTGCACTGCCGAGCCTGTGACAGAAACTATCTGGGCAGTCTGGCGCTCGATTATCGGGACTTCAACGTCTGCGTCAGATGGGACGAGAAGCGTCTTTTTCTGCCCGTCAAAAATGCCGATTGCAACAACACGCATCTTTGCAGCCCCGTGTTTTCCGGGCTTTGACGAATCTATTGAGACAACTCTGCACGGTATGTCGTCAATAAGGACATATTTGCCTTCTTTTAGCTCTTTTGCCGACGCGAACAATTTCTCCATAATGATTCACCTGTGATAGGTTCAAGCACGGGACTTGTTGTTAATTGAAGTATTGGCTGCAGCCTCTATGAGATAAGGCTTTTTGCAGCGAAACTGATTCCCGTACCCTTCAAGACATTTTCTGTCTTTCACCTTGCCAAATACCTTATTGAAAATAAGCATCCAGCTTGTGGAATTTATGCGCAGAAAGCTTTTATAAAGATGATTTAGGCAGTTGATAGCATGGATAATGCAAAAATCCTGGTTTTTGACGCCCATTGCCACCTGGAAAGCTTTGAAAAGGCCGGCATGGCGGTTGCGATTGACCCCGGACACTTCGTTGCCACATCAGGCTACTCAAGCGAATCAAACATGCAAAACAAAAAAATACGGGATGCAAACCCGCAGCAAATCTGCCTGTCCTGCGGAATTGCGCCCCAGGAGGCGATGAAGCACGAAAATCTTGATGAAAAAATGCCGCTCTGGATTGATTTCATCATGGCCTCAAAGCCAAATGCCATTGGCGAAATCGGGCTTGACTTCCACTGGGCAAAAACACAAGTTGAAAAGGACAGGCAGTATGTTGCATTTAGGGCGCAGCTTGGGCTTGCTGCAAAGATAGGCTTGCCTGTAGTCATACACTGCAGGGATGCAATGAAGGAAACGCTTGACGAGCTTGAAAAAGCGCAAAAAGAATGTGCAAAACAAGGCAAAAAGCTTGATTTCATGATGCACTGCTTTTCCGGAAAACCAGAGGACGCGCTTAGGGCTTGCAGCCTTGGGGGGATAATCTCGATTCCGCCAATGCGCTCAAAGGAGAGGAAAAAGGCGATAAAGGCGGTGTTTGAGCAAGGCAAGCAGCAGGGAAAATCAGGCCTTGAAAAGTTTGTTGTAGAAACCGATTCCCCGTATCTTGGAACGACGAAGACCCTAAGCGATATTAACATATCCCTGCAAATCATTGCAGATGCCACAGGGGAAAGCCTGGACTGCGTGAAAAAAGCCTCCTGCGAAAATGCAATCAGGTTTTATTGGATTTGATTGTTTGGGGGAGGCGGCTGGAAAGAAAGGTGCTTTTTTATGTTTGAGAAATTCAAGGCCATGTTTGAGGCAAAGGACAAGAAGGGAAGGAACATTGCGCTTCTGGTTGATGGGCCAAATGTAATCAGGCGCGAGATGAACATAGACTTGGATTTTGTGAAAAAGGCTGTGCAAAAGCACGGCACGCTAAAAGTGTCAAAGATTTATCTTGACCAGTACGCATCAGACAAGCTGATTGAGGCAATGGTCAACCAGGGCTTCCAGCCTGTGATAACCACCGGGGACGTGGATGTGACAATGGCAGTTGAGGCAATGGAGCAGGTCTTCAACCCCGCAATACACACAATTGCGCTGATGACACGCGACATTGATTTTAGGCCGGTTCTTGTAAAGGCAAAAGAGCTTGGAAAGGAAACGATTATCATAGGGGCTGAGCCTGGGTTTTCTGTTGCCCTAAAAAACACTGCAGATGTGGTTATAATTGCCCAGACAAAATAAAGAAAGCGCGCGCCTGGTAGAAGATTCGCAGGCTCTTT
>VGKX01000100.1 GCA_016866895.1 Candidatus Parvarchaeota archaeon | reverse complement strand
TCCTGCTGCCCGATCTGCTTTTTTGCCTGCTCGTACCAGGGAGGAAGCGAGGACTTCTTTTTCCCGATTGCTTTTAGAAAGTCGCCTGTTGTGACAAGCCGCTGCTTCACTTCCTTGTTTGCCTTCTCCTCAGCCTCCTTTTCCCCCATGCCCTGCTGCATGTGAAGCTCCTTCCTTTTCTGTATCTTGTGGAACACCTGCCTCCAGGGAATTGCCCCTGCCTCCTCCACAATTGCCTTGAGGTCTGCTGAAGCATAGCCGTGCGTCGCGCGCGCAAGCCTTGTAAAGTTAATGTGCGAGGCAAGCGGGAGCTTTTTGGAATGCATTTTGAGGATTTCCCGCCTTGAGGCATAGTCAGGCTCAGGTATGTAGATTGTCTTTCCAAACCTGCCTGAGCGCCTCAAGGCAGGGTCAACGTCCCAAGGCGCGTTTGTTGCGCCTATTATAAGCACGTTTGTGTTGTGCGCCTCAAGCCCATCCATCTCGAAAAGAAGCTGGTTGACTGCCATCTTCATGTAGGCATTGGACTGGGTCATCTCCTCCCTTCTGCCCCCCAGGGCCTCCATTTCATCAAAGAAAATCATGCAAGGCGAGTTTTTCCTGGCAGTCTCGAATATGTTGTGCAGGTTTTTTTCCGTGTTCCCGACATACATGTCAACAATGTCGGAAATTTTTGCGTTTAGGAAATTGGACTTGCACTCGCCTGCCGCGGCCTTGACTATGAATGTTTTGCCGCAGCCGGGGGGGCCATAGAGCATCAGGCCGCCGCCTGCCGCCTTGCCATAGTGGCGGGCAAGCTCCGGGCTTGTGAATGGATACACAATGTCCTCGTTTATTTCCTCCTTCATCTTCTGCATGCCTGCAACATCGGAAAAGTGCATGTTTGGCTTTGACATCAGCTTGACGGCATTGATGCCTTGCTGTTGCTGCGCTCCTGCCTGCCCGGCCTGTTGCGGCGTGTCTGGGCCGCCCCCGGTTGTCACCCCGGAGTCCTTTTTCTGCTTTGCAATCTCCCTGTGGCTTATGGCCTCTGTGAAATTGGGGTTTAACTCTATTGCCTTGTCATAATCGGCAATCGCCTTGTCAAAATCATTTAAGTAGTCGAAGGCAAGCCCGCGGATATGGTAAGCTTCGGAAAAATTGGGGTTAAGCTCTATGACCACGTTGAAGTCTTCAACTGCCTTGTCGTATTCCTGCTGGCATGCAAAGGCAAGGCCCCGGTTGTAGAATGCCTTGAGGTATTTTGGGTTGAGGCTTATTGCCTTGTCGTAATCCTTGATTGCGCCAGGGAAATCCTGCTTTCTGTAAAAGGCATCTCCCCGGTTATTGTAAATAACCGGGTTTTTTGGGTCCAAGTCGGCGGCTTTTGTATAGTCTGTAATGGATTTTTCAAACTCCTTGAGGTTGTAGTAGCACAGGCCGCGGTTAAAGTATGCCTCGGAAAAGGAGGGATTGAAAAGGATTGCCATGTTGTAGCTTTCAATGGCCTTGTCGTAGTTTCCCTTCTCGTAATTCATGTTGCCTTTCTGGTAATGCGTCCTTGCGTCTGTGGATTTGGAGCCTTCGGGCATTGAATCACTTTTGGTAAGGGGCTTTGCGGTATTGCATTGGATGCCGAGAGTTCATTAATTCTTGCTGCAGGCTGTTTGTATTGGGCATTTGGAACTGTGAAATTTCTAGCCTGGTTGCCAAGATGCCAGGTCCGTGATGCTATGTATTCTTTTTATTGTTAATATTCATATTTATACATTACTACTGTGCAACTGCGCGCTGCTTCATTTCAAGATGTTTTAATATTGAGATTGCAAGCACGGCAGACGGCAAGAATTGCAGGCTAGGTTGGGTATGCATGGCAAAATATGGCATCATTGGCATCGACCCCGGGGCGACATGCGCTGTCTGCGCAATTGACCTTTCTGGAAAGCTGATTGGCTGCTCAAGCTCCCTTGAGTCTGGAAAGGACTCGATAAGCCTGTTGATTAACGGCCTTGCAGTCCCCTCTATAATTGCAACTGACAAAATACCGGCCCCCTTTGCAGTCAAAAAGGTTGCGGCCGGGTTCAATGCACCGGTTTATTGCCCAGACAGAGAGATGAGAGAAGCTGAAAAAAGCCAGATTGTCAGGGGGATGGAATTTGAAAATGCCCATATTAGGGATGCATACTGCGCTGCTCTAGACGCATACAGGCACTTTGCAAACAAATTCAGGCAGATAGATGCCATGGGCCTTGATGATGCGCAGCTTGTTAAGCACCTGGTTGTCCGCGGCAACACAGTTTTCAGGGCCGTGATTTTATGCTCCAAGGACAAGAAGCTGGCTGCATTGGGGGCAATGGGATTTGGGGAAGGCAAAACAAGCATTGTGAAAAACGCAGCTTGGGCCGGGCAGGAAGAAAAAAGGCTTGCGGAACGGCTGATTTGCGAGGTTGAGGAACTTTCAAGGACTGTTGCAAACCTGAAGGCTGCAAACCTTGGGCTGCAGGCTGAAAACGGCATGCTAAAATCGGAGCTTGAAAAATCTCGGAATGGTTTTCGGGCAAACCTGGGCAGGGATGCGCAGATAAGAAAGCTGACTGGCGCGCTTGCAAGGCTAGGAGAGTACGTGCGAAGGCTAAAGGCTGCAAAAAATCACAGAGGCAGGCAGGTTCGGGAAACAATAATTACAGGCAAAGGCAATCAAAAAGATGCCATAAAACAGCCAGATTTAATAAATTTTAAATGGAATGATGTTAGCGGAAAACAAGGTGGAAAAGAAGGGCAAGACGGACAAAAAAAACTCCAAAAGCCCGTGAAGGTTGACTTGAACAAGTTAGTCAGCGAATACAGGGATGCGAGAGAAGATTTTTGAGGGTGAGGGCGGGAAAAAGCCGCATGGAGTGCACTGGTTTGTTGGCGGATGCAAATGAAAACCCCCATATGCGAAGTTTGCGCAAAGACCGGCGAGCTATGCCAAAACTGCGTTTCCGGAATAAGGAAGGGAAGGATTACGCAGCTTGACGCAAAAATCAGCAGCTTGCTTTACCAGATTAATGAAAAGCATAACATCACAAATGCAAGCTTTGTAAAGTCAGTTGAGCTTGACGGCCTTGTGATAATATTTACTGACACCGACCCAGGCCTTCTGATAGGGAGAGGCGGAAAGGTGGTGGCAGAGCTGACTGCGGCAACCGGCAAAAAGGTCAGGATTGCAAAATACAACAATGATATTAAGAGGGCGCTTGAGGATTTGACATATCCTGTTTGCCTGCTTGGGATAAACAGGGTTTACAGCCAGGGAAAGGAGATTATGAAGCTGCGGCTGCCGAAAAATACACAGAACGGGCTGCCTATTGCCCTTCCGTTGCTTCAAAAAGCTGCAGCAAGGCTGTTAAATTCAGAGGTTTCAATAGTCTTTGAGTAAAAAAAATGGAATTTGAAATGGGCCCCGAAAGTAAAATTAAAGGAGATTAAATAGTTACGAGGGTTTGGTAAGTTTATGTTCAGGACAAACTACATTGAAGAGGCAAAGGGTCTTGCAGGAAAAGAAATAACGCTTGCAGGATGGGTTCATGAAGTCAGGAACCTTGGAAAATTGCGCTTTTTGCAGCTTCGCGACAGGACAGGGATAATACAGGTCACTGGCAAGGAGGGAGTTACGCCGCCGCAGGTATTGCAAAGCATGGACCTTGTCAAGGAGACAGTTGTAAGGATAGAGGGCAATGTGGTGGAGTCAAAGATTGCAAAGGCTGGAATTGAGTTTTCCCCGACAAAGATAGAGGTTCTTGGGGAAGTCACAAGAAAGGTGCCGTTTGAAGTGACAGGCAAGGTGCCTGTTGAACTTGATGTGAGGCTTGACTACAGGTATGTTGATTTGCGAAGGGCCGCGCCAAGCGCCATATTCAGGATAAAGCACGAGGCTGTGACTGGCTTTAGGGAAACTTTGTGCCAGATGGGCTTTCAGGAAGTCCAGCCAACCTCGATTGTAGCCGCGGCAACAGAAGGGGGGACAAACCTTTTCCCGATTGAATACTTTGAGAGGAAAGCCTACCTTGCCCAGTCCCCGCAGCTTTACAAGCAGCTTGCGGTAGTCGGGGGCATTGACAAGGTTTTCATGACAACACCCGCATTTAGGGCTGAAAAGCACAACACGCTGTCTCACCTAAACGAAGTGCTGCAGATGGACATAGAAATGGGGTTTGCAGACCACAACGATGCAATGGACACGCTAGAAAAGGTGGTGCTTTCAATACTTGCAAGAGTGGAGGCAAAAAACAAGATTGAGCTTGAGGCGCTTGGCGCAAAGGTAAGCGTGCCGAAAAAAATCAAAAGATACACATACACGCAGCTTATTGAGCTTCTAAATAAAAACGGCGTGAAGATAGAGTGGGGCGAGGACTTTTCGCGGGAAACCGAGGCAGAGCTATACAAACTGCTTTCAGAGGAGCTTTATTTCATTACCGAATGGCCAACTGCAATCAGGGCATTTTACTCAATGCCGCAGGAAGGCAACGAGAAAGTATGCAATGCCTATGACCTTATGTACAAGGGCACTGAAATTTCCTCGGGTGCGCAGCGGATTCACGTGCCTGGGCTTCTTATAAGACAGCTTGAGGCGCGAGGGTTGGATCCTACTGACTTCGAATTTTACATCAATGCGTTTAGGGTTGGCGCGCCGCCACACGCGGGCTGGTCCATTGGCCTTGAGAGGATTACAATGAAAATCTGCGATTT
>VGKX01000099.1 GCA_016866895.1 Candidatus Parvarchaeota archaeon | reverse complement strand
CACTGGTTCCAAGCTGTTTCATTGCACGCACCTGCCAGCTGGTATGGATATGGTATTTCCCTGCACGCACTTGGGACCCCCGGACAAAGCGAGTCGCAGGTAGAGCCTGGAACTGTTGTGGAATTTACCGGCGGCTTGAGCTGGCACTCGGAAGGACATGTTGGGGGAAGGTTCTGCGGAAATGCCGCGTCTCCATAGGTTGCAACTTTGAGTGTATACCAGGAAAAAACATAGAGAAGCGGATAGAGGACCATTAGGGAAACTGCAACGGCAAGAAGCAGGCCGCCAAGCTTTCTTGCAAACCATAGCGAGCGGAAAACGATGCCCAAAAGCAGGAGGATTGGGCCAAGGCTGTAGGAAATCACGTCAAGGAAATACCTTTGAGCCCTTAAGCTTGCAGTGATTTTTGACACATCGTCAAACAAAAGCGTGTACTTGTCAGTTGCCATTGAGTAGCCGGCATTTGGCCTATAAGAGCCTGACGCCCAGATGCAGTACATTGAGTCGCAGGAAAGGCCGACACTTGTTGATGCCCAGTTTGTGTAGTCGATGTTTTTTTTCAGAAGGTCAAAACCAGTCGCCTTTGCAACAGAAAGCAGGTCGTCAAGATAGATTTGCGCAAGCCTCATGGAGCAGGGAATTGTTATGCCATCGCATGGATTTGAGCCGTCAACTGTCAGGCCGGAGTTGTAGGAAATTGCCTCCGAAAGGCCGTCAAGAAAGGAGATGGTCCCAAGAAGGCCCATGACTAGGATGGCTGAGACAAAAACCTGGCCCATCTCAACATCAGCCCATGCCTTAAGCTCGCGCGTGTTGAAGGCAATGGCAAAAGTATATGCCAGGGCAACAACCAGAAGAGTAATCATGATGGCAAAAATCGATAGGAGTTTCCATTGCTGCAGGATGCCGGTCTGGTAGACTGCCGTTGAATATATTGATGAGGTCGTATTTTTTGGGACGTTGATTGTGATATTGCCAGCACTTGTGTTTGTAATTTGGTTGACAAGATAGGACTGCGCACTTGCCTGCGAAGTGAAGGCAAGCAAGGCAAGCGCAAAGGCAAGCAGGAAATGATAGGTAAAATTTTGAGACGGCTTGAATTGGATTGTTGAAATTTTCATGTTAACAGCTTTGTAAGCCGGCAATGGCGTGTTGTTTTTTATTCTGTTTTGCATTCGCGTTTAAATTTATTGATTGCACTGGTTTTGGCTGGACTGAACCCTATACGGTAATCACCTTGAATGCCTTTGCAAGCGCAAGGATTGTCGTAGTAACTATCACGATGCTGATGTTGGGCAGCAGGATTGCCTGCGGCAGCAAGACAGCCGCATTGTACCAGTATTGCTGGTCAACGGCAAAGTCGGCAAGGGAAAGCTGGGCAATGGTGGGCAGGTTGTTGTAGAACACGTTTGCGTAAAGCACAAAAGTAAGGGGCAGGACAACATAAAGCCCGAAGCACAGTGCTATTGCAAAGTTCCCAAGGTCGCGGGTGGGGGGGAACACGCGAAGTATGATTGCAAGGGGGAGCAGAATGTCAAAGGCTCCCTGCTCAACAAGGATTAGGAAGGCTTTTTGCACTTTGAGGCTAACAACTGCCGGGATTAGCATGTCAATCATAAGCTCTGCCTGCTGCGAGAGCGCCTTGTAGTTTGCTTTGTAGGCAATGCCCCAGCCCCCGACAATCGGAAAGCCTATGTAGCTGTAGGCAGTGGCAGTGAGCTGGTAATCGAGACTTTGCTGCGTGAGGTGCTTGACTGTTGAAACTCCATAGTTTTCAGAAAGCTCGTCAAGATACGCATAGCTGACTTTGAATGGCGTGCTGCCAAAGTAATCATTTGAAATGGAATCTGTAATAAGGCAGCCGAAATAGAAAAAGCCCAGGATGCCTGCAACAAACAGGCCCGATAAAACCAGATTAACAAGCTCGTCTTTTGCCCAGACCTCTAAGTGCACGCTTTTTGTCACCTGCCCGAACATGTAGGCAACTGCTATCAGGGCTGCAATGGCAAGCATGGTAAACGAGATTGCCGATTGGGCGGATGTTGAAAACGTGCTTGTGCAGGAAGCGGCATAGGCTGATGGAGGGGGCGGGGGCGGAGGGGGGGGCGGAACATATAATGTGATGACAAGCGGCGTTGAATTTTTGGCAAGCCCCGATGTTGTCCCGTCAAAGGGAAGCGTTTGGCAAATCAGCGTGTCACCTGTGTTGTAGCCGCCCATAAGCGTGTTGTTTGTAGCCCCTGCAACCGCAACGTCATTCTTGAACCATTTATATGAAATTGAAACAGAATCTATCGGCACGTCTGGGTCGTAATTGCCCTGGTCTGTGCACGTAACTGGAGTTGTGTCAAAATACGCCGGCTGTGGATAAAGCTCGGGTGTGTTTGTGGATGGAAGCGAGTTGCCTATTGTCAGGGCGGAGGAGTTGTTTGCGGCGCCGTAAAGCGCTCCGACTCTTGGGGTGATTTGGCAGATGACAACATCGTTTTTGTTGTAGTTGAAATTTTGGATGGACTGGTCGGCTACAGTTGTTTTCACCCCGTTTACGAACCAGGCATAATCAAAATCAACTGCATCGCCAAACTGCGAGTACGTAGTGCCGTTTTTGCAGGTGATTGCAGGGGTTGTTTTGTTTGCTGGAATGGGGGAAAGAGTCGGTTTTGCGGTGCGCGGCGGCAGTATGGATGTAATGTTCAGGCTAGACGAGTTAAGGGATGTGCCGTTTTCAGTCCCGTCAAACGGAGTGATTTGGCAGACAAGTGAGTCGCCTGCAACATATTGAGAAGCGGTTATGGATCTGTCGGTGATGCCTGTGCTTGCATTGTTCTTGAACCATAGATAGAAGAACTGGATTGGGTCGTTGTCATAGTCGCCTGTTGTGTTGTTGGTGCAGTTGACCTGGGGCGTGCTTGTGTATGCAGGTGTTGGCAGGAGAAACGGCCTGGTTGTCACCGGTTTTGAGTTGTTTATTACAAGCGGGGTTGAGTTTACAGGCGTGCCATTGAGAACGCCGTTTGTTGGCGTGATTTGGCAGACAACCAAATCGCCTTTGTTGAACGAGGAGTTTGTAAGGTTGCTTGCATTCCTGCTGACACTCAGGTTGTTCACATACCAGGCAAAAAAGAACGTAAGATTGCCCCCGTCCTGATTGGTTGACGTGTTGTTTGTGCAGATGATTGCAGAGGTATTCTTGAAAGCCGGGATTGGGGAGAGTATTGGCTGCGTTGTGGATGGAGGAGTTGCCCCAATGACAAGCGCGCTGGAATTTTTTGGCGTGCCGTTTAGCGTGCCGTCAAAAGGAGTGATTTGGCAGATTAGGCTGTCGCCGTAGTTGAAGCTTGAATTTGTGATGTTCCTTGTAGTGATTGCCGACCTGTTGCCGTTGATGAACCAAAGATAAAAGAATGTGATGGGGTCGGAGTCCAAATCGGCAGTCGTATTGTTGGTGCAGTTGATTAAGGCTGTCTTTTTTGTTGCGTTTGCCGGGATTAATGATGGGGCCGTGGTGTTTGGCGGAGTGTCATTGATGAACTTGCCTATTGAGTAGCTTGAGTATGCGCTGTTTGCAAGCGGCGTGGATGCCATTACAGAAACATTCATGTAAACCCCGCGCCTGCAACCTGGGAAAAGCAGGCAGTTGAAGGTGGGAGAGCTGTTTTCCTGAAGCATAGTTGTGCCGTTCCACCATTTGTAAATGTAGGTGATTGTGTCGCCGTCATCATCAAAGGAGCCTGTAGCTGCAGAGGAAATAAGGGTTGAAGACTTGTTTGCAGGAGATGGGGAAAGTGTCGGAGTGGCAGGCTTGATAGGCGGCGAGCCTGAAACAGTTACAGAGTTAGAAATAGGTGAGCCTGGGCTTGCACCATCCACGTCATAGGCATAGGTTTGCACTGTGATTTGCTTGCCTTTGGCGCACTGGGCATCGGTTTGGCAGTTGAAATTGAGGCTTGAACTATTTTGCCGGACTGCACCATTTACAAACCAAGTGTAGTTGTAGCTGATTGTGTCACCACCGTCAGGTTCTGTAGAGCCTGCGCCTGCACTTGAGGTGAACGTGGTTGTTTTGTAATAAGGCGCAGTTCCCTGGATTGATGGCTTGTTTGGGGCTGTTGGCGGCCTGCCTACAATTGTCACCTGATTTGAAAGGTCGGTTGGAACACTTGCACTGTCTGAATAGTAATAGTCATAGGCATAGACGCTTAGTGTGATTCTGCTTTGCCTGTTGCATTTTACTGCCGCGTAATCGGAGCATTGGAACGTGTCCGATGTTTGAATTTTTGAGACGTTTCGCCTTATTAAGCCGTTGACAAACCACTGGTAGGTATACATGACTGTGTGGCCTTCTGGGTCTGTTGAGCTCATTGTGCTGCTTGTCAGGATCTGAGTCCTAAGAGCAGTTGGATTGGGGGTTATTGTCGGCGGATTTGGAGTTGGAACGGTTGGCGGGTGGCTCATCACATATACCCTGTCAGACCATTTTTCCTCACCTGCCTTGGCGCCTTTAAAGTATTTCGTGTGCGGCCTCACGGCGCAGCGGTAATAACGGCCAGAGGAGTAAGGATAGTTATAAGGATAGTTATGGTTTAGGGACTGCTGATTCCAGCTACGTATGATGCCGTTTTCATCCCATCTGTAGGTGAAGGTGACAGGCTCGCCTAGTGGGGAGCTTGTAGTTG
The DNA here is from genome assembly GCA_016866895.1 of Candidatus Parvarchaeota archaeon. Lineage (NCBI taxonomy): Archaea > Nanobdellati > Candidatus Parvarchaeota > Candidatus Parvarchaeota archaeon. Next base: position 36 of record VGKX01000099.1, on the reverse strand, counting down.
TGTTGTCGCAGCGAAGGATGGTCGGCTCGTTGAAAA
>VGKX01000098.1 GCA_016866895.1 Candidatus Parvarchaeota archaeon | reverse complement strand
TGCGGGTGCCAAGCTTTAGCTCCATGCCTTGCGTATTGCCTTGCAAGCAATATAAACAAATCGCGAAACAGGATTTTGGCAAGCCACCTATCCGCCGACCCCCTCCGCCTTTCCAATCCCGCAAGCTTGGAGCACATGCTTGCCATTTTTATTTGTTGGCAGCCTAATTCTCCACAATGCCTAGGTAACTCAGACGCCGCCAATTTTAATCGCAGGGCTTTTCGCCTTGCCCAAAAGTGGCATGCGGAGCAACCTGGTTAGAGTGCCAGACTCATAAAACTTTATTTGCTTTTGTGAGTGATGAGCCACAAGGCGATGATATACAAGGGCACGATTGCGAAATCTGGAAGCCGCGAGTTCAAATCTCGCCCTAGGCAAAGGGGGACTAGCGTCCCCCCTTTACCCCCCTAGAGAACCTCCTTTCTAAACCCCCTAAAGAACCAAACTTTTCTAAACCCGCTTCTAATTTCACTTAATACTTATTTCAGTGTAATATCCTCAAATCTTTAACCTAATCTCTTACCGTTAATCTCTGAAAAGGATAAAACTATCAAATGAATTCTGAAAGCATTTTGAAAACTAGTTTCTGTCGTGCCGAATCCTGCTTGCAGTGCCTGTAATAATACTTAAATATCATCAAATCCAAATAGGTGCATGAACACAAGCCAAAAGCCTGCGTTTTTTTCATTCCTAGCATTGGCCTTTCTCCTTGGGTCTGCATGTGCCTCCTTCCAAGGGCCCTTCTCCCCATCCAATTTTTCAAATGACAATTCAACAGGCTCCAGAAGCTGGGGAAACGCCTCTTATATCAACTCAAGCGACAATCAATCTGCAAGCGCAGTCGGCTTTGCCAATACTATGCCGTCTGTTTCCAACTACCTGAAAGCCACCAATTTTGGCTTTTCAATCCCGCCCACAGCCACAATAACCGGCATATTTGCAGAGATAGAAAAAAAGGACAACGGCTATTCAAGCACTGATAACAGTACAAAAATAGTCAAAGGCGGCAACGTGTCTGGGGCGCAGCGCGCAAATGCCTCGGGCTACCCGCTCAATGATGCGTATTTCCCATATGGCAACAGCACGGACTTGTGGGGACTTGACTGGTCGGCATCGGACATAAACGCTGCGGACTTCGGGATTGCATTAAGCTCCAATCTTGCCGGCATGGAAACTCCGCCACCAGACACGGTTTATGTTGACCACATCAGGATAACTGTCTACTTCACAACGCCCCCCTCTGCACTGTCTTCAAGAATATTCAACTCATCTGGGGGCACAAGTGCCTACTCAACTTCCAGCCTTCTTGGTTGGGCAAACGCCTCAAGCAACAACTCGGCAACAATCAATTATACTTACAAGTGGTATCTTAACGGCGCCCTAAATTCGACTGGCACTTTTGCAAACGCCCAAAACTCGACAGAGACAAACATTGCAAACATTTCAAGCGCTCTTTTATCAAAGGGGCAAAACTGGACTTTCGAATTTGTTGCATACGACGGGACCAACAACTCAAGCGCAATAAACTCAAGCACAGTGAAAATAGTCTTGCCAACCGCGCCTGTTGCAACAGGCTTTGCAGGCGCATCCACCAACTTTTCCCTTGTCCAAAACATTAACAATGTCACAAACCTCACCCTTGAGGCTGTGGGGAAAGGGACTATCAAGTTTCCGGAAAGCTACGGCGTTGATGCGGGAGGGGAGAACTATGATGCCAATATCGTGATAGATGCAGGCATCGTCTCCGCCAATTCTGCCTCGCTGGATGCATCTTTCAATGCCCAATCCCAAATCACCATCAATGCAAGCGGCATTTACAACAGCTCCAACACCCCGACAATCTACTATTTTGCAAACTTCACCTCCAACCGCTCCCTTGCAGTATCTTCTGGCTCAAATTGCGTTTCTGCCGGCGTGTGCTCTGGGGTGGCCTGGAACAGCTCAACTCTTTTGCTCACCTTCAACGTGACAGGGTTTTCAACATTTGCCATCAACAACTTCTCCAATTTCATCTCCTCATGCCAGGCAATAACAGTCCCTGAGTCTTATTCGCTGACAGGGCCAATAAGCAGCCAGGGCACGTGCCTCAATATAACTGCAAACAACACTGTAATTGACTTTGGCGGCTTTGGCATCTTGGGCAATGGCAGCGGAATTGCCATCAACCTCTCGGGGGCCGTGAACGTGACTTTAAAAAACGCCAACATATCGGGCTTTGCATACGGAATTGTCATAGACCCGTCCTACAACAACACTGTCATCAACAGCACGATTTTCAACAATTCAGTCTATGGCCTCTACATACTCCAGTCCAATAACAATACGATTGCAAACAATTCAATTTATGGCAATGGGTGGGGGGTCGTTCTCAATCTCTCCTCTTCAAACAACTTCTCCTCAAACAACGTGACCAACAACACGAATGTTGGCATCTGGGTTTCGGAAAACACAAGCACTGGAAACATATTCACAAGCCAGTATGCGTGCCTCAACGGGCTCAATGTAAATGATACCGCCGGCTCGCTTTGGGTCTTGCTTACGGCGCAAAACTCCTCGCCTTCCGCACTCTGGGCGACCCCCTGCTCTTCATTGAACCAGCTTCTTATATTCACAAACAACTCCGGCTCCTCGCTTTCATTCAGGTATGTTTCGTTTACCGGTGGCACAATCACCCTTATGACAAACGAGTCCTCCAACACCACAAACGGGGATACTGGGGTAATTGTCAGAAATTCAGGCAACATCAACATCTCGGTTTCCCTTTCATCCTCGACAACCGCCTCAAGCTTCATCGGCGGCACAAGCCCGCAATTCCAGTTCTGGGGCGCTGTGAGGCAGCCAGGCTCCTGCAGCGGCCTGAACACAAGCTTCACCGAGTTTTCAGGCTCCCTCCAGACAGTGTGCAATTCGCTATGGTACAATACTTCTTCCTATGAGTTTTACACGTACTTTAGGATAATAATCGGCTCTGACGCGCCCTCATCAGTAAAAAGCACGGTAATCACATTCACAAGCACGCCTGTCTGAACAGGCAACATTATTTCGGCTTTCAGCACAATGGGGTGTTTTCAATGGACTACAGGTTTTCAGAAATTGCGGCATTCACAGACGCGTTTGGAATCCCGGCCCACGAGGAGGAGATAACGGCAGTCCTGAAAAGCAGACTTGAGCAGTGCGGGTATGAAGTCGAGCTTGACATGATGGGCGATGTGATTGCAAGGCCAAAAAGCCAGGCATCTGCAAGGAGGCGGGAGGGCACGCTACCAGGCCCGATTGTCATAGCCGCCCACATGGACGAAATAGGGCTTCTTGTAAAATTCATAACAAAATCGGGCTTTTTGAGGTTTGCGAAAATAGGCGGGATTGACAATCGGATGCTTGTCAACCAGCGCGTCGTCATCAAGACAAAAAAAGGCAAGATTTACGGCGTGATTGGCAACAAGCCGCCCCATGTCACCAAATCCTCCGAGGCGGAAAAATCCATTGAGGCTGCAAGCCTGTTCATTGATGTGGGCTGCAAATCAGACAAGCAGGCAGCAAAGCTTGGCGTGCAAATTGGCGACCCAATATGCTTTGACATGTCCTTGCGCCAGCTTGCAAACGGCACAATAACCGGAAAGGCAATTGACAACAGGATTGGCTGCTTTGCACTTGTCGAGGTTGCAAAGGCGCTAAGGGGGCAAAACGTGGTTCTTGTGGGCACTGTGCAGGAGGAGGTCTCGACATTTGGAAAGGGCGCAATGATTTCTGCCTACAACCTTCGGCCCTCGTGCTTTATAGCACTTGACACTGCGGTGGCAGGCGACCACCCGGAGATGAAGGAGGAGGACGGGGTTGTGAAAATAGGCGGCGGTCCTGCAATCACCATTGTAGAGGCGTCAGGCAGGGGCAATGTTGCCGACAAGAAGCTTGCCGCAAGCGTCATCGAGGTTGCGCAGAAAAAAAAGATTGCCTGCCAGCTTGAGGTGGTTGAGGGCGGGGCCACTGACGCCTCCTCTGTCTACAACATGAATGGCGGCATACCATGCATTGCAATCTGCATACCATCCAGATACATACACTCAAACGTCTCCACCTGCAATCTTGCCGACGTGAAAAAAACAGTACAGCTGATAGTTGAGCTTGTCAAGTCCGGAAAAATAAAATAAGCGCGAAGGAAAAAGGTGCGAGTCGGCCGGTTCCAAAAGCCGCAAACAGTCAGTAAACTGACGCTGGCAGCAGTTTAAGTGGGTTCCCATCGCAATTATCACAGGTATCCCAATGATTAAAATCACCGTTCTTGGAAGCGGCGCATCGGTGCCGTCAGTGCAGCGCAACCTGCCGGGCCTTGCAGTCAAATTCGGCAACGTCTTTTTGTTTGACTGCGGCGAGGGAAGCCAGCGCCAGATGATGAAATACGCAGTTGGATATGGCTCTGTAAAGGCGATATTCATTACCCACATGCACCTTGACCATTATCTTGGAATCTTCGGCCTTCTGTCCACCTTGAAGCTTATGGGCAGGAAGGAGGAGCTTTATATTTTCGGGCCGCAGGGAATTGAAAACCTCGGCATCGATTATCCATTTGTCAAAGTCGTGCAGGTAACCAGGCAAAACGCCGGGAGGCTTTACGAAGAAAAAGGGTTTTCAATTAGCGCGTTTCCCACCTTGCACAGCGCAAAGAGCTTCGGCTTTGCGTTCTGCCTTGATGACAAGTGGCTGTTTGACGAGAAAAAGGCAAAGGGCATGGGA
>VGKX01000097.1 GCA_016866895.1 Candidatus Parvarchaeota archaeon | reverse complement strand
CAAAGGGGCTAGGCGCTCAAAAAGCACTTTTGGTGTCAAGCGACATAGATGAAATCTCGGTGTCCGCGCCTTCGCAGGTCTATGAAATCTCAAAAGGCAAAATAACAAACTATGAAATAAACCCTGAAGACTTTGGAATAAACAAATCCGGACTTGACTCTTTAAGGGTCGCAGGGGCGGCCCAAAGCGCAACTGTCATAAATTCCGTGCTGAGCGGAAAAGAGGGCCCGGCTAGGGATATAGTTCTAATGAACTCAGCTGCAGCAATTTACGTTTCCGGTTTGGCAGCATCGCTGAAAAACGGCTTTGAAATGGCACAGGCGTCGATTGATTCGGGCAAAGCCTTTGAAAAGCTTGAGCAATTAAAGGGTTTTGGGAAAAGCATTGTGAAATAAATTTGGCTTGCAAAGTCGTATGAAAAGGCGGGGAGTAACATGGACATACTTGACAGGTTCATAGAAACTGCAAAAGAAAACATTGCAAGAGGCTACTATTCAAAATTCATTGACAAGTGCGTAAAATCAAGTCAAATAAATGACAGTGTCCGGCACTGCCAGCCATTAAGCCAGGCGCTCTCAAAGAACCGCTTTTCAATAATCTGTGAGATCAAGCACGCATCGCCTGCAGGCGAATATTCGTTTGACTACATTGATGTTGCAAAAACGGCAGCAGGCTTCAAGTCTGCAGGGGCGGATGCGATTTCCGTTGTTGTCGAGCCGCAAATTTTCAAGGGAGACCTTGGAAACGTAAGCATTGCAAGTGCAGCAAGCGGCCTTCCAACACTTTTCAAGGATTTTGTCCTGGAAAGGATACAGATTGATGCTGCAAAAGCAAGCGGCGCAAGCTGTGTTTTGCTTGTTGTCAAGGTCGCAAAAAGGGCCGGGTTTGACCTAGACCAGTACATAAGCCATGCGCACGGCCTTGGCCTTGAGGTGCTATTGGAGTGCTACGACAAAAAAGAAATGGACATTGCACTTGAGACAAAAGCCGACATTCTTGGCATTAACAACAGGGATTTGCAGACTCTTGAAGTTGACTTGAATCGGACAAAAAACATTCTTGCCGCATACGGCGGAAGCGGCAGGCTTGGAAGGAAGCTTATAAGCGAAAGCGGCATTAAGAACAGGGCAGATGCGCAGTTTGTTAAAAAGTGCGGCGCAAGTGGAGTGCTTGTCGGCACTGCACTGTGGAAGGCAAAAGACCAGAAGGCAAAAATCATGGAGCTAAAAGGGGCATGAAAATGCACAAGGGGTTTGCAAAAGCACGCAGATTCACATCGGTGAAATAATCATGGCTGGAAAAGGAAGGTTTGGGGAGTTTGGGGGGCAGTATGTCCCGCAGCTTTTGGTGCCGGTGCTGCAACAGCTTGAGGAATCCTTCAAAAGGGCAAAAGCCGACAAGCAGTTTTTGCTCCAGCTCAAGCACTTCCTTGCAGAATTTGCGGGAAGGCCGACGCCATTATACTTTGCGTCAAACCTTTCAAAACTTCTTGGCGGCAGGGCAAGGATTTATCTGAAGCGCGAGGACTTGCTGCACACCGGGGCGCACAAAATCAACAACACGCTGGGCCAGGCGCTTCTTGCCTTGTACATGGGAAAAAATAGAATCATCGCAGAAACCGGCGCAGGTCAACACGGTGTTGCATGCGCGACTGCGGCAGCGCTATTTGGCCTCAAATGCACTGTTTACATGGGCAGCGATGATGCGGCAAGGCAGAAACTCAACGTTTATCGGATGAAGCTTCTTGGTGCGCAAGTTAGGATTGTAAACTCGGGCAGCAGAACTCTTAAAGACGCAATCAACGAGGCCATGCGCGACTATGCAACCAATTTTGCAAACACGCATTACTTAATTGGCTCTGCGCTTGGGCCGCATCCGTTTCCTTCAATTGTCTCCTATTTCCAGTCCGTAATAGGAAAAGAGGCAAAGGCGCAAATGGTCAGGTGCGAAGGCAGGCTCCCCGACTGCCTTGTCGCCTGCGTTGGAGGGGGGAGCAACTCCATAGGCCTTTTCGGGCCATTCCTGAAACACAAGTCAGTCAAAATGATCGGCGTGGAGGCAGGCGGGCTTGGAATAAGCACTGGAAAGCACGCTGCACGAATCGGCGGAAATACGGTGCGCAAGGGCGTTCTCCACGGCTCTCTCTCCTATGTTTTGCAGGACCAGTTCGGGCAAATAATGGAGACACACTCAGTTTCTGCAGGCCTTGACTATCCTGCCATAGGCCCGCAGCATGCGCTTCTTGCAAGCACTGCCAGGGCAAAATATGTCAGTGTCACTGACAAGGAAGCATTAAGGGGCTTTGAGCTTCTTGCAAAAACAGAAGGCATTATCCCGGCTCTTGAAAGCGCCCATGCAATAGCATACCTTGAGAAACTTGCCAAAACATGCAAAAAAGGAAGCATCATAATTGTGAACTTGTCCGGAAGAGGAGACAAGGACGTGGAGCATGTATTGAAAATCCAAGGCGAGCTAGATGGCGGCATTTAGCGCGCCAATTCAATACACACAAATCAAACGTGCGTGATAAAATGAAATTCGTTCCTTACATTTGCTGCGGCGACCCGGATGAAGGCAATACATTCAGGCTTGCCAGGATTCTTGCCCCGCACTCGTATGCAATCGAGTTAGGCATACCATTTTCCGATCCAATCGCGGACGGGCCGACAATACAGGCAGCCTCGCAGCGTGCGCTTAAATCCGGGATGAATGTTGAAAAGGCATTTTCGCTTGCATCAAAAATAAGGGGAATCGGCCTCAAAACGCCGCTTGTTTTCATGACATACTATAACATAGTATACTCATACGGCCAGGAGAAGTTTCTAGGGAAGATGCGAAAATGCGGCGTTGTTGGATTGATTGTCCCTGACCTGCCTTACGGCCAGGACAAGACTTTTGAAAGGCTTGCAAAATCAAAAGGAATCCAGCTGATATGCCTAGTCGCCCCGAACACACCGTCCAGACTGGCAAGGCAGATGCTTAATTCAGGGAGAACTAATCTATTCACATATCTTGTTTCAGCAGCTGGCACTACTGGGTCAAAATCCCTTGCAAGCCCTGGCAGCATCGCTTTTGTGCGGAAATTAAGTGGGCTTTCCGGAAAAAAGCAAACATTGTGCGTCGGTTTTGGGATATCAAACTCTAAGCAGGCAGCCCTGTACAAGTCTGCTGGCGCCGACGGAGTGATAATCGGAAGCGAAATCATAAACATTTATTCAAAATCTTTTGGCAATGGAAAAAATGCCATGGGCAAGGCGCTTTTAAAAATCTCAACTCTTGCCAAAAACATCAGTCTTGTCTAGCTCTCCTCCTCGTTTTGGCGCGGTTCAAATCTTGCCAACGTTTTAAAGCTTTGGCTTCATATCATATTTTTATAACTCGGTTATATTTTTGTCAAGCCCTGCCAAAACGCATGCATTTTCTTGAAGCGCAAGGGTGAAGCCAAGGCACAATACGCCGGGGTTTTAGCTGTTGGTATAATGCTCTCGGAGTTCATAATTTCATTTAGGGAAAGCCTTGAGGCAATCCTTGCAGTTGCAATAATTCTTCTCTACCTGCATAAAACAGGCAACTGGAAGCATTCAAAAATTGTTTTTGCAGGTGTTCTTGGGGGGCTTGCAGTAAGCCTTGTGCTTGCATTTGGCATAACCAATGTTTTTGGCGAGGTGTGGAAGGCCAATGAGCCAATTTTTGAAGGCTCATTGATGATAATTGCAGTTGCAATGATTACCTGGTTCATTGTCTGGGCGTTCTGGCATCTCTATTCCAAGGGCGAAATAGAGGGCAGGGCCAAATCGCTTCTTGCAAGAAAGGAAACAATTGGCCTGGGCATTTTTTCATTTGTTTCAGTTGCCCGCGAGGGATTTGAGCTGGTGCTTCTGACATTTGCCTCTGCTGCTGCAAGCAGCGGGGACTGGTCACTACTGTGGATTCTGCTAGGCATCGCATCAGCGGCGCTGCTTGTAGGCGCAATCTTCATCCTTTCAAAAAACTCGGATATCCGGCCGTTTTTCCTTGCAACTAGTGTCATACTTGTGCTGTTTGCATCCGGACTGCTTTCGCATGCAGTGCACGAATTTGACGAGGCCGGCCTTCTTGATTCAGGTCCTGTGCTTTGGGACACAAGCGGATTTCTTGAAAACTCCAGTCCTGTCGGCTCAATCCTTCGTTCGCTTGTAGGGTATACTGCAAGGCCCACCATGCTTGAGGCTGTTTCATATCTTGCGTATTGCGCCTTTGGCATCCATTATATAGCAAAAAAAGCGAAAGCGCAAAACAGGGTTTAAAAACTGAAGCGTCTTAAACTTCTTGATGTCTTTATGGGAGAAACTTTCACCGATACTGAAAAGTCCGTCCTGTCAAGGTTCTGCACAAATACAGACAGGCCAATATTTGGGCTTGTCAACCTCCCGGAAGTTGTCATGGGCGCGCTTTTCTCAAGGTATTCGCGCTCAACAAAGTCGCTGCGCCGCGTGCTTCTTGACGAGTTTGTCCACAATCAGGAATCCGGGTTCGATGCAATTGTTTGCGAATCCAAAAACCAGGGCTTTTCCCAGCTTGTTGCGACAAGCAAAGCAGAGGAATTCTACGAGAGGGTGCTTGTCGGCTTTGGCGATGATTCTGTTGCAGAGCTTGGGGGCGCGCACATTGCCATTGAAGACGTTTCAAACATTGCAACAAAGGCAATCCAGGATTCCCGCATAGGCCTCTCCCCGCTTGAAAAGTCAACAAGGTATGTTTATTT
>VGKX01000096.1 GCA_016866895.1 Candidatus Parvarchaeota archaeon | reverse complement strand
CATGGACAACGACTCAAAGCTGCTTGTCAGCATTTTAATAGCCCTGTTTCTTTCCATAGGGGTTATTGCCGCCTTGATTGTCCTGTCAGTGCTCTCAATTCCGTTTCTTCTTCTTGCAGCCTTGTTTGCCGCGCTTTTAGGATTCTTTTTTGTTGCAATCCAGTTTTTTTACGTGCTCTATGCTTTTGTCAATGAAGCGCTTTTTGGAAAAAACGGGTTGTATGGCGGAGAGGACGGCAAATCAAACAATTTTTGGCAAAACGGAAAGCCAAGTGGCCCTGGGCAAAAAAAGAGCGGATACGGGATAGGCCAAGGCAGGCCAATAAGGTCTGAGAAAAATCGGGACTAATTTTAGTGCCACAAAAATATATTAAGCTTGGGAGTGCTTGCAGGAAAAACGTGCCAAGAGCTTAAATATTTTTGTTGAAGCAAGAATGCTTAGGTGGTTTTCTTGGCAAAGATAGGTTATGGCACAGGATTTCAAGTAACAAAGGCAGTGCAAAAAAAAGTAAAGAAAGGGCCTCTTCAAGTTTATGAATTTTCCACTGAAGGTATAATGACTGGGAAGCTTGGCATCAGCACGGCCACAATAAGGCGGCTTGAAGAGATGTCAAGAACAGGGGAGAGGTTTTCTGCAAACGAAGTCGACTGGATTGTAAAAAATGACAAAGGCCACATGAACACATATCCTGATGACAGATTTCCCTTCATTGTTGCAGGGGCAAAGGAAAAATACGTCTTTCTTGTGCCAATAGATGGGGAAAAAATGGGGACTGTCATAAAGGCATTTGACACATTCAACTTTTACGGCGTTGGCTCTGCCTGCGGCCATGGCAACGAGCGGATAATTGACAGTGTTACTGAAGTAATGACAAATGGCGCACTTGCTGCTGCAAGCTTCCTCCACCCCTACAAGGCACAGCTGTGCGACATGTTATTTGGCAATGCAGCACAAGGTGAAAATGGGGCTGGGCAGGCTGGAATTTCCGGAGTTTTCAAGGACCTTCTTCCAGGCTACAAAGTTTACCTGCTGAATTCGGGAAGCGAGGCAAACGATGCTGCACTGAAACTTGTGATTGAATACCACAATGCAAAAAGGCAGCTTGACAACAAGGATGTAATCATTGCAATGTCCAACGGTTTCCATGGAAGGACGGGATATGCGATAAACCTGAATGACAAGGACTATGCAATCTGGAAATTCCCGAAAATAGACAAGAAAGTGGTGTTTATCAAATACGGGGATACAAAGCAGCTTGAAGCTGCATTCAAGGAAAACGCAGGCAAGGTGCTTTCAGTGCACTTTGAGCCTGTGCAAGGCGAGTCAGGGATAATTTTGCCAAAGCCAGGGTTCATAAGGAGGATAAGGCAACTTTGCGATGCAAATGATGCGCTTATGGTTGCAGATGAAGTTCAGACTTTTGCAAGAACAGGCAGATGGTTTGCAAGCGAGGTTGACGGCAGGCCTGCCGACATAATGATAACCGGCAAGAACATTTCAGCAGGGCTTGGGCCAGTGACAGTTGTCTATGCAAGGCCTGGGGCAGAGTTTGGGCCGCACCACCATGGCAACACATACACGGGAAATCCTGTTGCCTGCACGCTTGTCATGGAGACAATAAAGCATATTCACGAGAACAATTTGCTTGAAAACTCAAGGAAAAGCGGTGCTTACATTGTCAGGCAGCTTCAAAAGGAGCTTGGCGGAAACAAAAAAGTGGCTGAAATCAGGGGCATTGGCTCAATGGTCGGAGTCCAGCTAAAAGTCAGCAAGGGAAACGTTGACGCATTTGCGCTAAAAGTCGCAATTGAGGCAATGAACGATGGCCTTCTTGTTACAACCGCAGGTGTCGGGACGCTTAGGATGCTTCTGCCCCTGTCGCTGACAACGCAAGAGGCAGACTTGATTGTCTCAAAGCTTTCGTCTGCGCTTCGCAGGGTTGCTTGAAGAAAAAGAAAAAACGCTCCCATCGGGATTTGAACCCGAGTTAGTGCCTTACTATAAGCTTTGCCAGGAATATTATCTCAGCCAACTGGCGTTGCGACTGAAATGCTCTTATCTCGGTGTTGCTTTTTAGGCAACCCAACAAGGGTTGCTTGTTAGCTGCACCACATTTTCTGTGTTGCTTTTTAGGCATCATCATGTCGCTTGCGACATGCATGATTCATTTTCCTTTCGGAAAATGAACATCCCAAAAAAGCTTCCAAAAAAGCTTCTGAGAGGGCACCGTCCTTGACCGGGCTAGACTATGGGAGCTTATTGCACAAATTCTGCTGGCAAATTTATTAAAGCTTTGAGAAAGGGCAATGACCTGGAAGGAGTTGGAGAATAGCATCGTTCCCCTTATGGCAATAGTTTTCATTGCTGGTTTCAATTATCGTGGGGAGCTATCTTACGTGGAGAGAGTGTGAACATCCTACCGCCCATACAGTTTGCTGGTGAACAACTAAAGGGTTGAAGCCCTCAATGGAACATCTGATTTACCTAAGTTCCCTTATGGGAATGGGCCTGCCCGGAATCGGACCGGGGGTCTCTAGTGTGTGAGACTAGCGTCTTACCATTCGACTACAGGCCCAAAATGTAAAACAAACAAGCAAGACTCCTAGAAATAGCAAGTCAAGATTTTATATTAATATGCGGCATTGCCAAGAACCCCATTTACCGGTTGGTTCTGCCGCGAATTAGTTTATTGCCAGTTTGACAGCTGCTACGGTTGCTGTTGCTTATTGATGCGGGTTTGGCCTTTGCCACATTTTCCCCTACAGTTCGCTACATCTATTGTGCTATTTACATCTATATATTTTTTCTCCGACGGCGAAAAATTCTAATGGTTTAAAAACCTATACTTGCAAATTATTTTCACTTGTGGGACTGTTTCTACTTGTGGAGATTTTTATGGACCACCATGCGCAAAACCACCCAGATGAATTTGTGGAAAAAATCTCAAGGATAAAGGCTGCAGAAGCCCAGGCTCAAAAAATTATTGAGGATGCAAAGTCCCAGGCACAGCAAACCATCTCACAGGCACGGGCAAAGGTTGCGCAAATAGAGCTTGAAGGAAAACTTGAGGCTACAAAGGCAAAGGACAGGGTGCTTCGCGAAAGCCACGCAAAAATGGCCAGGCAGGAGGAGGAAGTATTGCAGCAGGCAAGGCAGCAGGCAAAAAAGGTAAGCCAGTTGAAAATCCCGCAGGCAAAGGCAAAAAAAATAGCAGAAGGGCTGCTTTTGGATTAGGATTACATGCTCAAGTGCGCCAGGATGCAAAAAGTCAGGATAATGGGGATAAAAGAGCTTGCCCCAAGCGTGCTCCAGCAGCTGCAGCAGCTTGGGGTTGTTGAGATAACCCAGCTAAAGCGGGATTACCTTGAATCAGGAAAGCCCCTTGAGATTGCAGGCGAACTTTCAGAGCAGCTAACGCGCATCAGGGGCATGAAAAACTCGCTTGTCCCAATTGATTTCAGGGCATCGGAAACGCTTGGTGCAAGGGAGGCCATTGAAGAGGCAAAAAAAATAGGCATCGACAGGAAGCTTGTTGAGATGAATGATGCCAGTGAAACCATCAAAAAGAGGAAAATTGAGATAGGCGAGGAGCTAAAGCTTCTCAATCTAATAAAACACCTTAACATAGACTACTCAAGGCTTGACAGGCAGTATCTTGATTTCAGGCTTGGCAAGGTCAAGGCCGATAGGTACCACAGGCTTGTTGCAACACTTAGCAATGCAACAAGATACTTTGAGGTGATGCATTCGCCTTCTGGCCAGGAGTATCTGGTTCTGTTTGCCATAAAAAAAGGGGAGCATGTTACTGAGGCACTTGAGCGCGGCGGATTTTCAGAAATTCTTTTGCCCAACATTAGTACAACCCCACAGGGGCAGATTGAACTGCTTAGTAAGGAGCTTGAAGGAATAAGAAAGCAGGAAGAAAGCCTCAAGGCAGCACTCAAGAAAATTTCTTACGAGTACTGGCCAAAAGTTGCCGTGCTCAACGAGGCCCTGAAAATAGAGCTTGAGCGCGCCGAATCTGCTGCAAGGCTTGGTGTCACTTCAATGAGCTTTGTGCTTGAAGGCTGGGTGCTTGAAAAGCAATACGCGCACCTTGAAAAGGCCCTCAGGCACAGGTTCCCGAAACTGGTTGTTGAAAAGGCGCAAAACACCCAAGATGCGCCAATATTGCTTGAAAATCCAAGGCCGGTCAGGCCCTTTGAATTCCTTGTCGAATTTTTCTCGCTTCCGCGATACGGGGAGCTTGAGCCTTCCGCAGTCCTGGCCCTGACATTCCCGCTTGTCTACGGCATGATGGTAGGGGATGTTGGCTACGGGTTTATTTCGCTTGGGCTTGCCGCCCTGATTATGATGAAAATGAAAAGCGGGATGCTCAATTCGGTTGCAAGGATGTGGGCTCTGGCGGCAATACCATCGATAATTTTCGGCCTGTTTTTTGACGAATGGTTCGGGTTTTCATTCAAGCACTTCATGGAATTTTTTGGAATTGAAGTCCACGGGCACTTGCTTTCATTGCTTGGACTGAATATCGGACTGCACAGGCTTGAGCAGATGGAGCAGCTCATAGCATTCACCATACTTGTCGGAGTGCTGCATTTGTCAATAGGCCTTTTCATAGGGTTTTTGAACGAAAAGGGCCACAACCTCAAGCACGCGCTTGCAAAAATCGGTTGGATTGGGGTAATGCTTGGCGGGCTGCTTTTGATACCTAACCTGCTATTCAATGCAACAGTCATCCCAGTTGCCTTTGACCAGGTGCTTGTTGGCGCACTTGTGTTTGTCGCGTCCC
>VGKX01000095.1 GCA_016866895.1 Candidatus Parvarchaeota archaeon | reverse complement strand
AGAAAGCTTTAGGAAATACATGTAGTCGTCCTTGTTTTTCCCGAATATCAGAAGCACCGACTGGAAAATTGTGAAAAGGAACAGCGTGGTTGTGACTGCGCTTGCCACGTTTGTGGAAAGGATTGTTGAAAGCAGGGCAAAGCAGGAGAGAAGCGCAAACCGCGTGCTTTTGAATTTTAATGCAAGTGCCAGGGAGGCATAGAAAAAAAGGAACCCGAAAAAGTTTGCCGCAGTTGCCTGCGACTGGCCGCCGGCAGTGTTTTGGATGAAGATTGGAAGCGCGCTTAGAAGGCCGGCGCTTAAAAGCCCCATGGACTTTCCGTATTCCCTTGAGAAAAGAAGGTATGCAAAAAACGCCGTGAATGCGGCAAATATGGGCGCATAGAAGCCCGCGATTATCGAAAGCATGTATGTGTCAAATGCCCCGCCGCCAGTGTAAAGCGAATACCAGGAGGCCCAAAGGTGGTGAAGCTGCGGCACTGCCCTGTGGCCTGTTTCCAAAAGGGGATACCAGACAATATTGTCCTTGAGTGGAATAGTGCCCTGGGATAGCAGCTGCCCTGCCCCGTAAAGATACCAGTAGGGGTCGATTTCCGAGTAAATCGGGCTGAATGACTGGTAGCGGATGAGAAACGTCGCAATTACGAAAAAAAGCAATGCAATGGGCGCAAAATGGGCTGCAAAAGAGAAATAATCCCCAAAAGACTGGCCCTTAGGCAACTTGGGGATAGGACTAAAATGCTTGTATTCCTCCCAAACCCTCTCCTTGTATGCAAAAGCGATTCCCGCGACTGCAACAATTGCATGGACGGCAAGCCCATAGGAAAGGCCGAACTTGAGATTTAGGGTGAAGACTCCAAGGAATGAAACCAGTGGCGGAAGCAGTAACCCAAGTGCAAAGCCAATAAGGGCTTTTTCAACAACTCCCAGGTCTGTTTTTTTGAATGCCGCAAATGAGAGCGGGATGCCAGTGATTCCAGATGAAACAAGTATTATTGCCATTAGCAATAGCGGGTCAAAAACTATCATGAAAATACCTCCAAAAAACCTTCAAAAAAACCTTCCACAAAACCAAAAGATTTGCACTTGAAAGTATAAAAACCATGGGTTTGCTGCAAGCAAGGACAGATTATTAAATAATAGTCGGGAAAACAGTCTGTAAGCCCCAGAGCAAAAGCCTGTGGCGTGCGCATAACCAGGGAGGCAAAAGGCTGGCCGGCAAAGGACTGCGCATGCGATTTATGGCTTTGGCCTCAGAGGGTATTTTAGAAGTTTATAATTGAGAGGCTTAGGCATAGGGGAGGCGGGGTCTTAATGCTTGAGGTTGTGCCAGCAATATTAGCCAAGACTCCAAGTGAATTCAAGGAAAAGCTTGAGAAAGTCAGCCGTGTGTGCAGCAGGGTGCAGATAGACATAATGGACGGGAGATTCGTCCCAAACACGACGCTTGGGGAAAACGAGGGGCTGTACGGATTTGTTGGGAAGACTGCAGAATACCACCTAATGGTAAATGACCCAATAGAGTATATTGAAATGATTGCAAAGCGGCTTGGGCCCATTGACCCGAAAAGCCTGCTTTTCATATTCCACATAGAGTCGCCGGTTGATGCGCAAAAAGTCATTGACTTTTGCAGGTCAAAAAAATACAGGGTCGGGATTGCATTAAACCCGCAAACAGCGCTTGGGGAAATAGAAAAATATGCAAAAAGCATTGACATGGTTCTTTTCATGACAGTCAACCCGGGTTTTTCCGGACAAAGGTACATTTCACAGGTTGAGGATAAGATTAAGAAATTTAGGGCGCAACACCCGTCCATGGACATCGAGGTGGACGGAGGGATTGGACGGGAAACGGTTGCAGGCGCATACGCTGCAGGAGCAAACCTTCTTGCAGCAGCAAGCGCCATATTTGAAAGCAAGGACATCAAAGCTGCGATTGAAGAGCTCAAGGCAAGGGCAAAAGGCAGGTAGTTGAGATGAGAAAGTTCCCAAAAATCATTGACATGAAAAAGCTGCAGCTTATTGCAAACTCCGTAAGAAAAGACATAATTGAGATGCTGCTTGAGGCAAAGTCCGGGCACACGGCCGGTCCGCTTGGCATGGCCGACATATTCACCGCACTATATTTCAATGTGGTTTACCATGACCCGAAAAATCCGCTTTGGGAAGAGCGGGACAGGGTGGTGCTTTCAAACGGGCACATCTGCCCGGTGCTCTATGCAGTGCTTGCGCAGTGCGGCTACTTTCCAAGAGAAGAGCTTCGCACGTTAAGAAAAATAGGCTCAAGGCTGCAGGGGCATCCGCACAGGGGCACCTTGCCTGGAATTGAAAATTCCTCCGGGCCTCTTGGCCAGGGCCTCTCGCAGGCTGTTGGAATGGCAATTGCAGGCAAAGCCGATAAAAAACGGTGGCGGGTTTATGCCATGCTTTCAGACGGAGAGCACAACGAAGGCTCTACCTGGGAGTCAGTCATGCTTGCATCAAAGTACAGGCTTGGCAACCTTGTTGCGACAATTGACAGGAACAACATCCAGATTGACGGGATGACTGAAACGGTCATGCCACTTGAGCCTTTTGCCGAAAAATACAGGGCGTTTGGCTGGCATGTAATTGACGTTGACGGCCACAACGTGAAAAAAATAATTGACGCTTATGAGGAGGCAAAGGCGGTATATGAAAAGCCCACCGTCATCATTGCGCACACAATACCCGGAAAACCGATACCTTTTATGGAGTTTGACCATGAGTGGCACGGAAAGCCCCCAAATGCAGCCGAGGCTGCAGCGGCACTTGAGTTTCTCTGCAATGAAAAAAGCATGATTGAAAGGGACGAACAGTAGGAGGGGCAGTTTAAAGATTTTGAAAAAAGGAAGCTGGTCTTATGAAAGGCAAGTTTGAACCGACGCTTATTCCTGATTTGCTCAAGCCTGCCGAGTTTTTGGCAACGCGCGACGGGGCCGGCAAGGCGCTTGTAGAGTCGGGAGAAAAGGACAGGAACTTATTCGTGCTTACGGCAGACGTCTCCGAGTCAGTGCGCACGCACTGGTTTGCACAAAAATTCCCCGACAGGTTCATTGATGTCGGAGTCGCGGAGCAAAGCCTTGCTGGAACAGCATCAGGGCTTGCCGCAGCAGGCAAGACTGCGGTGATTGCGGCTTATGCGGTTTTTTCCCCTGGCAGAAACTGGGACCAGATACGCGTGAGTGTCTGCTACAACAACGTGGATGTAAAGATAATCGGCTCGCACACTGGGCTTACAGTCGGGCCTGACGGGGCGACGCACCAGGCGCTTGAGGACATTGCAATAACGCGCGTGCTTCCAAACCTCAAAGTCATCGTGCCTGCGGACTTTCTTGAGGCAAGAAAGGCGATGCTTGCCGCAATAAGGGAAAGGGGGCCGTTTTACATCAGGGTTACGCGCGACAAGGCGCCTGTTTTCACAACGCAGGAAACGCGGTTTGAAATAGGGAAGATGAATGTGCTCAAAGACGGCAAGGACATTGCTATAATAGGGTGCGGCACTGTAGTTTACGACTGCCTGAAGGCGGCAGTCGAGCTTGAGGAACAGGGGGTTGACGCTGCGGTGGTGAACTGCCACACAATCAAGCCGCTTGATTCTGGCACGCTTGTGGATATTGCAAAAAAAACAGGGCTTGTGCTTACTGTCGAGGAGCACCAGATTGACGGAGGGCTTGGAAGCGCTGTTGCACAGTGCCTGGCCGGTGCGCACCCGTGCAGGGTTGTGCGCCATGGGATTAAGGATATGTTTGGCGAGTCAGGGGATTCAAAAGACTTGCTTAAAAAATACAAGCTGGATGCGGCAGGGATTAAGGAAATGGCACTAGCCGCAATGAAGGAAAAATAAATTAAGTTGACATGAGGGTGTGATTTGCATGAAAATTTTTCTTGACAGCGCAAATGTTGCAAAAATAAGGGAGGCTGCGCAGCTAGGCCTGTGCGACGGGGTCACGACAAACCCCACCATAATAATGAAGGAAGGCCGCGACCACAAGCAGGTCATCATGGAAATTTGCAAGGCTGTCAGTGGGCCTGTCTCTGTAGAGGGCGTGGGGGAGACTGCGGCGCAGCTTGTCAAAGACGCACTTGAGTTCTCAAAGTGGGGCAAGAATGTTGTTGCCAAAGTGCCAATGACAAAAGAGGGACTTAAGGCAGTCAGGGAGCTTGAGGCAAAGGGAATTCCAACAAACGTGACGCTTGTTTTTTCAGCAACCCAGGCCTTACTGGCTGCAAAGGCAGGGGCAAGCTACATTTCGCCTTTTGTAGGCAGGCTTGACGACGTATCGGAGGACGGCATGGCATTGATTTACGACATAGTTGCAATGCTGAAAAACTACGATTACAAGGCCCAGGTCCTTGTTGCCTCAGTCAGGCATCCGGTGCATGTTGTCCAGGCCGCAAAGCTTGGGGCGCACATTGCAACGCTGCCCCCGGACGTTTTTGAGAAGATGTTTTTGCACCCCCTGACCGACAGGGGAATCAGGCAGTTTGCAGACGACTACCAGAAGGCAAAACAGGCTGCAAAAATGTGAAAAACCGTTGGACTAAATCAAAAATAAAAACTGCTTTCATTGAAGTGGTCTTGTGTACGACGTGCATGTGATAGGGGCCGGGCCTGCGGGAAGCTTTGCAGCACGCGAGGCCGCACTGAGTGGCAAAAAAGTTCTTCTTTGTGAGGAGCATGGCCAGGTGGGAAGCCCGGTTGCCTGCTCTGGGCTGATTTCAAAGGCTGGCCTAGAGCTAATGAGGGACGTGGTTGACTACAGGAAGATAACCCTCAACAGAATCAA
>VGKX01000094.1 GCA_016866895.1 Candidatus Parvarchaeota archaeon | reverse complement strand
AGGCTGCTTTTGCAGCAGACGCAGGCGGAAGGAAAGGGAGAGGAATTTGAGGGCATCATGGAGTATTTTGCGCGCGATGTTGAGAATCAGCAAGCGCTTGTGAAAAAGGGCTACCTGTTCACAGCCGCAAACAACGCGTTTACAAGAAGCGCGGACATAAAAAGCCTCTGGGTCGTCTCAAAGGGGACGGTTGACCTTGAGGCTGAAAAGAGATACACGCAGCAATGCATTGGCGAAATACCTGGGGTTGAGATGGACCTTGGGAACTTTGAGTGGGCAGCAGGCTCAAGCCTAAGAAAGACATGGGCAATTAAAAGGCTCAATGAGACAGCAGCCCAAAATGCTACAAATAGCGAGGAGAAGTATTTTGCCTACAGGGACTATATTTTTGCCCAGAACTGGTGCTATATTTCAACAAGGCTTGCGCAGGAATCCGGAAAGTTTGCAGGCGTGAAAGTCGACCAGGGCAGGCTGGCGCAGCTTGCGGCCAAAAAAGTCGCGCAGGCAAAGGCCCAAAATGCGGCAGGGGAGGAGGCGGACAACGACTTGGAGTGGCACGCCCAGGCTGCGGACTTGAGCTTTGAAAACAGGCAGTACGCGGCTGCAATAATCGATGCGGTTTACGTTGAGAGGATTGGAGCTGTCAATGCAAATGCGACCAAATACAACTCAAGCCAGCTGGATGAAAGGCTTGGGCAGCTAAATGGAAAAAAGTTTGAATCCGCATGGGCAAAAATCTACCAGACCCAAGGCAAGTACATGGTTCAGACGGCAAAAAGCACAGGCGACAGGATTGGGGCCCTGAAAATCCTGGAGTTTGCAGACGGCCTAGACCAGTCATATCTGGAGCAAAAGGGCATATTTAGGAAAGGAACAGATGCCAATGGCACTGATTTAAACAATTCAAAAGATGAGGCGGCAGGCAAACAGGCGCAGGATTGCAAGCAAGTGCGGCAGTGCCAGCCCGTCGAGGGAAATTATTTTGGGCTTGACTTTGGCGTTGTGCAAGACATCATTGGAATTGCCGTATTTTCATGCGCGGTTATGGTTGCATACCTTATTGGAAAAAACTCTACAGCAAGACACAGGAAGGCGAAATGAATATAAGCAGCCTTGGGCAATAAGCATTTGGCCATTATTGGCTTGAAGCTGATGCAACATGACGCTGTTTGAAAAAACAAGGAAACTTATTGAGTCCCAATGCGCTGGTGCAAAAAAGTGCGCGGTTGTCTATTCAGGCGGCCTTGACTCAACTGCAATGCTGCTTTTGCTTGAGGAGGCTGGCATAAAGACGACTGCAGTAGTGCTTGATATAGGCCAGGGAAAAGGCAGGCTTGAGAAATCCAAAAGCATGGCAAAAAAGTATGCCTCCCAGACAGTCTGCTTTGACGCAAGGGAGGATATGCAGCGGAACATGGAAAGGGCGATAAAGGCAAATGCCACGCTTGCAAGCCAC
The DNA here is from genome assembly GCA_016866895.1 of Candidatus Parvarchaeota archaeon. Lineage (NCBI taxonomy): Archaea > Nanobdellati > Candidatus Parvarchaeota > Candidatus Parvarchaeota archaeon. The sequence goes on along the minus strand of VGKX01000094.1, from coordinate 3,394 downwards.
GTGAATTCTGAGGGCTTGAGCAGGCCAGTGCTTGCAGCTTATCTTGTCAGGGCTGGAAGACAGTACAACTGCGATGTGCTTGCTCATGGAAGCTCAGGGGCCGGAAACGACCAGCACAGGATGGAAAACGCGCTAAGGGCCCTTGCTCCTGAGAAAAAAATCATTGCCCCTATAAGGGACTGGAACCTGCTTCGCGACCAGTGCCTAGACTACTTGAAGGCAAAGGGGGCGGGAAACTTTGAGAAAGAAACTGGCTACTCTGTTTCCACAGATGAGTCGGCATGGGCCCGAACTTTGAGGATTGCAGGGAAAAACGACGATGTGAAGAAGGGTGCCTATGAGTGGACAGCTGAGCTGTCAGATGCCCCGGAGAAAAAATCATACGCGACAATCAGGTTTGAAAAAGGGGTTCCTACAAGCGTGCTTCTTGAACAGGATGGCAAAAAGAGCCAGGTTTCTGGGTTTGAGATTTACACCAGGTTAAACGAATTTGCCGGAAAGGCAGGCTTTGGCAGGTTTGACGCAATAGAGGACAAGGTAATAGGGCTGAAGATGCACGAGTCTTACGAGGCGCCTGCTGCCTGCGCACTTGCAAGGGCGCACCATGAGCTTGAAAGCATTGTGCTTACATCATCGGAGCTTGAAGTCAAAGGCTTCATTGACCGCAAGTGGGGCCAGCTAGTTTATGACGGTGGTTTTTACACAAGGCTGCGGGGGGCGCTTGAAGCATTTATAGAAAGGACCCAGAGAACTGTTGACGGAAGCGTCAAGGTGGCATTCTACAAGGGCAGCATGCAAATAATTTCAAGGGAAAGCCCGTATGCGCTTTATGACATAAGGATGGCAAGCAGGGACAAGACGGGTGTCATAAACCAGCAGGATGCAAGGTATTTTTCAAAGCTTTACGGCTTGCAGGACTCCATTGCCTTTGCCATGGGCTCTGGCTGAATCGCGGAAAATATCGCCGGAAAGAGCAAGCCCTTCACTTTTCAATGCGCTTTTGCCGATGATTTTTTTCGTTTTCTTTTGGACTTGGTGGTTTTATAATCCTAGTCTGGGCAACTAGCTTATAGGTTATTGGTGATTATGGCAAAGCCGATGGATGAGGCAGCGCTTGCGCAGCTGACCAGAAAAAGATACGAGCTGAAAAAGCAGCTTAGGGTGCTTAGCGAGGCAAAGGGCACAGGCACGGAGCTTATTTCCGTCTACATCCCGCCAAAATACCCGATACATGAAATCACAAACAAGCTCAAGGAGGAGGCTGGCCAGGCCTCGAACATAAAGTCAAAATCCACAAGAAAAAACGTGATTGACGCGCTTGAAAGGCTGCTGCAGTACCTGAAGATTTTCCGCGAGTCCCCTGAAAACGGCATTGCGATATTTGCAGGCAACGTGTCGCAAAACCCGGCAAAGATTGACATTGAGCTTTATTCTATTGTGCCGCCGCAGCCACTTCAGATACAGCTTTACAGGTGCGATTCTCGGTTTTTCCTAGAGCCCCTTGCCGCGATGGCAGATGTCAAGGAAAGCTACGGCCTTGTTGTGCTTGACGGCAGGGAGGCGACATTGGCGACGCTTAGGGGAACCCAAATCCAGATACTCAAGAGGCTAAACTCCACGGCTCACGCCAAAATCCGCAAGGGCGGCCAGTCTGCAAGGAGGTACGAGAGGCTCATTGAGGAGTCAATCGAGCTGTACTACAAGCGGGTCGGGGAGGCAATGGACAAATATTTTGTCACAAGCGTGAAGGGAGTCATCATAGGGGGCCCTGGGCCGACCAAGGACAATTTTGTGAAAATGTCCCCTTTCAATTATCAAATAAAGGTCATGGGTGTTGTTGACACTGGCTACACCGACGAGCAGGGATTGCGGGAGCTTATGGCAAAAAGCGCGGATATCCTGACAGAACAGGAGGCGGTAAAGGAAAAGCAGGTGATTGATAGGTTCATCAGGGAGATTGTCCAGGATGGGCTTGTTGTTTATGGGGAGGCGCAGGTCCGTGAGGCTCTTTCGATTAAAAAGGCAGAAAAGCTGCTTGTCTCTGCAGGCCTTGACTACAAAAGGCACAAATTTGTCTGCCAGGCCGATGGATGCGAGAAATTCAAAAACATTCCTGGCGGTCAGGAGCCCGAAATTCCCAGGTGCGACAGGTGCAATGCAGCCATGAAGAGGGACTCTGACTCCCTTCTTATTGACGAGCTTATGGACCTGGCTGCTGCAAACGACATTGAAGCCATTGTGGTTTCAACCGACACAAGCGAAGGCATGCAGTTTTTGCAGTCCTTCTACGGCATTGGCGCCTTTTTGAGGTACAAGTAAGCCGAAAAAATATTGGGAGGGGTTTTTCAGCCCCTTCATTTGCCCAAGGCATTTAGTAGAGCCTGTCCATGTAATTTGTCACTTTATACGAGTAAACAAGGGTCCTATTTGCCCCTGCCGGAACCTCGAATTTCCATGACAGGTCCTGGTTGTTTGTAATTTCAGGCTTTATTGGCTGGCCGTTTAGCGTGCTTTGGGAAAACTCCACAGCGTCGCCGCCTGCCATGTAGTCCTTGAGCCTCAGGGCAACTGCGCTTGCGCCGCTATTTTGCGCAACAAAAGATACCGAATAGCTTGTGATTCTGGAGTTTCCCTGCTGCTGCGTGCTTTGCTGCATGTCTTTTTTGACTTCAAGCTCCGGCATGAAGGAATATGCGACCGATGCAGGGCGCGACATGCCGGTGAACTCAACCATGTCCTCGCCTGCAAATTCTCCCTGGTCGTAAATCCTGAAGACCCCTTGCGGGAAAGGCATCTGCCCGTCATTTTTCAGCTTCAGGATTTTCTCAGTCTTGCCGATATAAGAATCCCAGACGACCTCCTTTTCATATTTGAGGCTTTTGGAAAAAAGAGGGTAGGATGCAGACTCTTCCTTGCCTAGCGTAACTGGGCCTGAAAGACTCAACTTGTAATTGCCCCCTATAAGCTCCGATATATAATCAGGGCTTACTGATGGCGGCTGGGCAGATGCCTCGTAAGCCGCACCTGCAAGATTAGTTTTGGCATACATGTTGTCATAGTTTCTATAAGGGACTGGCTGCGAGTATGCAAGTTTTGGCGAGCCGATTACAAGAGATACTGTTGCGCCGTTCCAGTCCTCGCCTGCCAGGTTGTTGAGCACTGCCCAGCCCTGGGTGAGCGCGGTTCCGGTTTGTTCATCTGAGGCAAGGTAAACCTTGTAGTTTGCAGACCAGGAGGACGGGGCCATGTAAGAAATTTGTATATTGTGATTCTGATTTGAGGACTGTTCGCCAAACTCGAGGCCGCTTTCTTCAACCTCCTGGGTTTTCACCTCTGTTTTTGAAAATGATGTTGCAGGAAGTTCCATTTGCCCAATCTCAGAGAGCCGGACAAG
>VGKX01000093.1 GCA_016866895.1 Candidatus Parvarchaeota archaeon | reverse complement strand
AATGGCGTTTCTTTCAACTGTCATCGTCCCGATTGGACTGAAAATGCTGGCAGGCGAAAAATACCAGAAAATAACAACCTGAATGGATATTGGAATTATATGGCTTGGCGTGCAATAGTAGTTGGTGCATTGCAGGTTTGACCCCAGGTGCGATAAATGATATTTGCAAAAAATCTTGACGTTGATAGAAGGCTTTGGCTTGCGATTGCGTTTATACTCATAAGCTTTTGCCTTGTGTTTATTGGAGCAGATAGGGTGCTGGCGAATTATCTTGAAGGGCTTGGCATATAGGTGCCCTGATAAGCGGGGCGTTTTACACAATAGGCGCCACAACGCCTTTTTCAATGGTAGTCTTGATCGAGATTATGAGAAGCGGCAACCCGTATGTGGTTGCGTGGTTTGCCAGCCTTACGGCAACCGCCGTCGACTGTTTCATTTACGCCATATTAAAAGACACGCTTGAAAAGAATGCAAAAAAGCTAACCAGGTATATCCACAAAAAGTTCAGCAGGTTTGCCGATGCGTTTCCAATTGCAGGGTTCCTTGTTTTCGGGCTTCCGGTTCCAGACGAGATAGGGCTTGCCCTGATGGAAATGACTGAAATTAAGCTCTACAAGCTTGCCATAGTCATATTTTTGTCAAAATTCCTGACATTGCTTCTTTTTTGGAAGGCACTAGCAGGACAATAATTCAAAAATGCAGCTGCAGATGAATGGCTATGCGAGGAGTTCTGGTATTATCTTGAGGCGGATAGATGCGGGGTTGTTGTGTTCATTTACGCCCCGACAAATGTTGAGTAAAGGAGATAGCCATTGAACGCAAGAATCACAAGTGCGAATGTGGAAGCGACATAAGTTGTGATTTTGCGGTTTGCAAGTTCTTTCATGAATTCTTTTTTTGAGCTAAAATAAATAAGTGGGATAAGCGGAAGTGGTATGAGAAGGCTTAGGGCGACTTGGCTGTAGACAAGTATTTGAAGCGGCTCGATGCCAAGAAGAATGGCAACAAGCAGCGGGATTAGATTAACGACCCTGGTGATTACGCGCCGCACAAGGGGGCTTAGCTTGAAGTCGGTGAGGCTTTCCATGATTGACTGCCCGGCAAGAGTGCCTGTGATTGATGAGGAGATGCCTGCTGAAAGAAGGGCAAGGGCAAATACAAGGGAGGCAAGCGGACCAAAAAGCGGCGTGAGTGTGCGATACGCCTGATCGATTGTGGCAACCTCAAAGCCCGTGTTGTAAAAGGCTGCGGCTGCCATAATCAGGATTGCGGCGTTAATCAGGCCTGCGATGAAAAGCGAGAGGACATTGTCAAGCTTGTGGTAGGCAAGCGCCTCGTTTACGCCAATCCTTTTGCCCCCATCCACAAGAAAAGGTTGTTTTGAGCTTGATGCTCCAGCAATTTTTTCCCCGGATGCCGCGCCATTTCTTTCTGCCATTTTGTTTTTCAAAAGCCAGGAGTGGACAAAAAGCGCATGCGGCATGACTGTCGCCCCTATTATGCCAACCGCGATAAGTGCGGTTTGACCGTTTAGAAGCGGAGTGATAGAGTGGGTTGCAATCAAGCCCAAATCAGGTCTTGTGATGAATATTTCGTAAACATAGCCAAACCCTATGACCGAAACAAAAAGAATGAATGCATATTCAAGTGTGCGAAAGTTCTTCCTTGTGAGAAAAAGAAGCAACAGAACATCAAGTATTGCGATAAAGCAGCCCTCAAGCAGAGGTATGCCAAATAGGAGGTTTAGCGCAACAACAATTCCCAAAAATTCAGCCAGGTCGGTTGCAAGAATGGCGATTTCGGCAAGAAGCCAGTAGAAAAAAACAAGCAAACGGCTTTTCAGCTTGACTTTCACAAGCTCCGCCACAGAATACCCCGCAAGCCCTATTTTTCCAGACAGGTATTGAAAAAGCATAGCCATTGCAGAAGACATCCAGACTACCCAGAGCAAGTCGTAGTTGAACTGGGCGCCAGCCGAAATCGAGGTTCCCCAGTTGCCAGGGTCCATGTAGGCAACGCTGACAATAAGGCCGGTGCCGAAAAAAGCCCAGAACTTGGGGCTTGCAAGCAAGCTGATTGATAGCGAAATGCTTGAAAGGAAAGAGCTAAGGCGGAATGTTGTAATGTTTGACATGGGATTGACTCTAGGGTTGAATTAAATTGGATTTGCATCCAGTTGCAGGGTTTGACAATTGAGTATTATGCGTAAATTGGTTTGCCGTGCGGGTCAAATTTTGGATGTCCAAGCATGTTTTTCATTGCCGCAAGGCTTTCTTTTGAAAAGTCATGCTCAAGTGCGCAAGCCTCCAAGTGGACACGCAGCGGATCGCGATGAAAGATTTTTGTCAGGAATAATTCTATGAGCCGATGCTTTGCAGTTAGACTTCTTGCAAGTTTTCTTCCCTTTTGAGTCAGATTTATTGCACCGTAGTTTTCATACTCCACATATCCTTCAAGCCTAAGCCTTGATAACATCTCGGAAACCGTGTTCTTGCTTACACCAAGATAAGTGACAAGCTGCTTGCTTCTGATGCCGCAGGGGATATCCCGACCAGCTCCATTCTCGCAGAGCACGAATATTGCGCGGATGTAATCCTCCCGAAATGCATTAATCATGCGAGGTGTTATGATGCCAAAGTATATAAGTTCGTAGCATGGAACTTTTTGGCTAAAAAGAGGGTTTTCTTTCAGGATACAAGAACCGCACAAATCGCCAATGACGATATAGTGAGATCGATGCCGACACAAAAGTATTAATAGGGGAAAAACAACACCATAACATGGCAATAATTGATAGGAGAGCATATCCGTATCTGCTTGTGATAGCGGTTTTTTTGTCATTGCTTTTTTTCTACACGGCATATGACAAAAAAACTAAACAGCTAGAGTTTGGAAAGCTAGTTAAAGTACTGACCTTTGTTGACGTACAAAATTCCATTCGCGAGTTCAACAAAGTGGTTGCGCTTGAGGCAATTGGGCTGATTTCAATAGCGTTCATACTTGGCCCGCTCTCAAGGCTCTGGCCGCGCATTTTTTGCAGTTATTTGTACTTTAGAAAGCCCGTTGGAGTGATTGGGTTTGTTTTCGCACTTGTTCATGCAATCTACTCATTTGTTGAATTTTACAAAGGCGATTACGGAGTGTTCTTTAACACGCAACACCCTAAATTTGCCGCATTGAGCACAGGATTGGTTGCGCTGATTGTTTTTGCCGCAATGGCCATAACCTCAACGGCGAGTGCCGTAAGAAAAATGGGCTATGAGAAATGGAAGGCGCTTCAGACAACAGGGTACGCAGGCCTTGTCCTGACAATCATACATTTTTACATTATCGAAACAAAGCCTGACATAGGTTTTGATGTTCGCCCATGGGGCGTTGCGTTTTTCTGGCTTGCGATAATCGCCCTTATTTTGCGGCTTGTGGTTATATTCATCAGAACTGCCCCAAAAACAAAAATCGAGCACCATGTTGATGATGCAGAAGAGTATTGCAGAGTCGCACTTGGTAATGGGAAAAAAGGGAAGAGGGCATAGTTTGACAAGTGGGAATTCGATTGGTTGAACAAAATGCCTCGAGGGGATGAATACGTCAAGCTCTGAAATCGCAAAAATAGATGGCAAGGGAAGGCTTCTTGTGCCGCAGGCATTTCGCGAGGTGCTAAGCATCAAGGACGGTTCGCACGTTCTTGTGAGTGTCAACTCGGAAAAAAAATACCTGACAATTCTGCCATTTGCGGCAGCGGGAGATGACCTGCACATAGTGCACGTAACGCTTTCAGATGCCCCAGGCTCTCTGATGCGCGTGCTGACGGTGCTTGCAAGGCAGGGAGTTGACCTCATCCAGTCCGAGTCGCTTTCCTCGGACCGGGGGAGAGTTGCTACATGGAAGGCTCTGGTTGATTTGTCAAGCTGCAAGGCAAAGCCAACACAGCTAAGAGCAATTCTCATTAGGGAAAAGGCTGCAAAGAACGCGGCAATAGAGAAAGTTTAGGCTATATTCAACATTTCTATTCTTTTTTGACCACCAAAAGCCTTTTAAACTTAAGTGCCTTAATTGTAGGCAAGTGGGAAAAAAGTGGGAAAAACAAAAAAGACAAAGAAGCAGATGGAACGTAAATTAGGCTAACTAAAAAGGAGTGAAAAAATGGGCGAATTACTTCACACAGGCAAAAACTAAAGCAGGATTAGGGTATGGGACAGCCATGCCAATACGAATTTTGAGGCTTGAAGAAGCGGACACCACAAACTTGTTCCAGCGCCCAGCTGCGCCTGATTGCGGCAAGACGGTAAGCGAGATATTGACCAGAGTCAAAAACGAGGGAGACGGGGCACTTGAATATTATGCAGGGCTATTTGACAAAGTGCAAGGAAACTACTTGATTAAAGTGCCGCCATCTGAAATGGAAAAAGCATATGCAAATGCGGCGCAAGAGCTGATAACTGCCCTGAAGTTTGCAAAAACCCAGATTGAGAAGGTCTGCATAAAAACAAGGCCAAAGGACAGGGTAGTGAAGACTGAGTTTGCAACAATTAGGCAAAAAATTGTGCCTCTTGATTCTATTGGGATATATGCGCCTGGAGGAAGGGCCGCGTATCCTTCAACTGTTTTGATGTGCGCAATTCCTTCAAAAGTGGCTGGTGTGAAAAAGATAGTGCTTTGCTCATCGCCACCTGTATCTGCTTCTGTGCTTGTTGCTGCCAAAATTTGCGGCATTGACGAGATTTATGCTGTTGGTGGCGCGCAGGCAATTGCTGCAATGGCTTATGGCACGCAAACAGTTCCAAAGGTTGACAAAATCGTTGGCCCGGGCAACCAGTATGTGACAGAAGCAAAAAAGCAGGTGCGCGGGCAGCAAACCGACAT
>VGKX01000092.1 GCA_016866895.1 Candidatus Parvarchaeota archaeon | reverse complement strand
GGAAGGACTACTCTTGCCGCAGTCTGCGACGAGGAGATATACTCGGCAGGCACTCACCATTTTCTTTCAAAAAGCAAAAATGATTTCACTGCAGCGCTTTTCTCAGAGCCAAGCTTTTCAGACAGGATTCGGGCAATAAACCAAGTCCCCGGTAGGTTTGCCTTTGACATTTCGGTAATAGGAAAGTCGGCCCACGGGGCAACCGGGCTTGGGACTAACGCCATTGTGGAGGCATCAAGGCTAATTGGCCAAATTAATGGAATCAAACTTGGCAGGCATCCGCTTATGGGTGCAGGCAGCATCAACATAGGCTCAATTGAGTCCGGGTCAAAGTTCCTTTCCGTGCCTGAAGAATGCACCTTCAGGCTTGACAGGTGCACGGTTGCAGGGGAAACAATGGCAAAGGCGAAAGGCGAGGTGCTGGAGGCGGCAAAAAAAGCCGGTCTTTTGGCAAAGCCCATTATCAAGCCAATAAAAAGGCCGACCCCCTTCATCCCTGCTGGCATGACAAGTCCGTCTTCGCCTCTCGGGCTGGCAATAAAAAAGGCATTTAGGCAAAATCAGACAAAGCTGATTTATGGCAAGGTGGATTCAACATTTGACATGGGCTATGCAGTAGATGCAGGCATACCCTCATTTTCAATTGGCCCTGTCGGCGGCAACCTGCATGCAGCCGAGGAATATGTTCTTATAAGCTCGATTGAAAAGTGCTACAGCATATACTTGGACATACTGAAGAACCTTTGAAACATTGGACAATTTTGGTGATTTCATATGCGCTGCCCATACTGCCTTCATCCCGAAACCTCGGTTGTCGATTCCCGCGACGCCGACAACATTGACCAGATACGCAGGAGGCGCGAGTGCCTCAAGTGCAAAAAAAGGTTCACTACTTTCGAGCGTGTGGAGCTAATAGATTTGATGGTTGTCAAGAAGGATGGGAAGCGCCAGCCGTTTTCCCGCCAGAAGGTTCTTGACGGCATTGTGCGCTCCTGCGTCAAGCTTCCAGTCTCTCCTGAAAAAATTGAAAAATGCGCTGACGAGATTGAGATGAACCTTCGCAAGCGCGACACTACCGAGGTTAAGTCCTCGGACATTGGAGAGCTTGTCATGAAAAAGCTCAAGCGGCTTGACAAGGTAGCCTACATCCGCTTTGCCTCGGTCTACCGCAAGTTTGTCGATGTCGCCGACTTCCAAAAGGAGCTCAAGGATTTGAGGAAAAAAGAGTAGTTATGCGGTCCACTTGTGCTTGCGCACAAGGTCCCGCAATTTTTCGCTGCTGCTCAAAATTGCGGCTGACATGCTCTTGCGGAGCATGTGCCACAAAAATCTCCGCTGCTGCTTTTGATTTTTGCGGTTGCCGGGACCGAAAAATGCCCCAGCATTTTGCGGGACTTTTGCGCGATAGCGCAAAATAGGCAGGCGCACGAAGTGCGGCTGCCGGGATTTGAACCCGGATCCTAAGCTTGGGAAGCTTATGTCCTGCCAGGTTGGACGACGACCGCAATAAAGTATTGGCAAGATTAAGGTGCTTATTTTCCCTCTAAAACTATTAAAAGCCCTTGTTGGCATAAGCTATCCATGATAGCAGGCATTGATGAGGCTGGCAGGGGATGCATTATCGGGCCAATGGTGCTTGCGGCGGCATTCTGCCAAAAGGAAGACGAGGCAAAATTGCGCAAAATAGGCGTGCGCGACTCAAAAAAACTCACGCCCGCAAAACGCGAGGAGCTTGCCCCTCTGATAAAAAAAATCTGCAGAATCGGCATGGTTAAGGTGAGTGCGCACGAGTTGACAAGTCTGATGTCCGGCGCTTCGCTTAACGAAATAGAGGCGCTAAAAATAGGCGAACTTCTTAACTCCTCAAGCCTCAAGCCCTCAATTGTCTATGTCGACTCGCCTGACAACATCCCAAAAAACTTCGAGCTTCGCATAAGAAAATATCTCAAGTCAAAACTGCATATCATCAGCCAGAACAAAGCAGAGGACAGATTCCCGTGTGTTGCGGCAGCGTCAATTGTTGCCAAAGTTGAGCGGGATAATTTAATCGAGTCAATTAAGCAGGAAACAGGCTTTGATTTTGGCTCTGGCTACACTTCAGACCCTCTAACAATAAAGTTTTTAGAAACTCATGCAAATGACCCAAAAATTAAGCAATACCTCAGGTGGAAGTGGAAAACACTTGAGAACATAAAGCAAAAAACACTTGCGGATTATTAGGGAATATTGGATTTAGTTACTAAGTTTGGTGCTCAGGCAATCCAATTCCTCTGAAATAGTATTTCAATAAACATGCAATGTTTTAATCTATGCAAAGTCTTGTTGGGGTGTATCTATGGGGACTGGTCTTGGATTTGTGGCATATGCGGTTGCAAAATACGTAATCTCCGCAGTAATTGCCGTTCTTGCGATTTTTGCGGGCCTAAAAATATTTGACAGGCTGACTCATGGCATTGATGAGATGAAGGAGATAAAAAAGGGCAACAGCGCGGTTGCCATTTACTTCGTGTCAATTGCCGTTTCAATTGCAATCTTTTTGATGCCTGCAATAGGCGGTCTTGCAAAGGATGTCAATCAGGCCTTCCCTCTCTCCTTCCAGGCAGTCATTGTCGCTGTTGACATTGCAAAGGTTTTTGCAATGCTTCTTGTGGCGATATTCACACTTACTGTTGCCTTCATGTCTATAGACAGCCTTACCGGGGAAATTTCAGAGCTAAAGGAGCTAAAAAGCGGCAACATGGCAGTTGCAATCCTTGTTGCAGGAATACTTGTGTCAATGTCAATAATCATCCAATCCGGGGTCGGGGACATAATCTCTTCCGGCTCGCTTGACACATTTACAATTGCAAAAAGGCTTTCCGGCTATGTTGGCGTTGATGCAAGCGCTTGCGTGCAAAATCCGGTGCTTGAAACTCAAGGCCCTGGCGCAAAAATTGACGCTTCTGCATGCGCCCCAAGCTGATAAGTAAACAATAATTGCATGCAAACTGCTTGGCAAAAATAAACGCGGAAAGAAGCTTCTCACAAGCAGTCGAGTCTTCCCCTATTTCTTTTCCTGCTGTCGCTTCAGGCACGCTTCAACCAATCCTACAAAAAGTGGAGCTGGCTTTTCAAGCCTGGATTTAAGTTCAGGGTGCGCCTGTGTTGCAGCTCCAAACCCCGAAGTTGTGCCGCCAGTTCCGTTCTGCGGCCATTCTACCATTTCAATTATTGTTCCATCCGGCGATTTTCCTGCAATCACAAAACCGCTTTTCATCAGTGTCTCAAGATAATCATTATTGACTTCCCACCTGTGCCTGTGCCGCTCAGATATCCTGCTTCCCGCCTTGTCACAGCCATATAGCTTGTGCGCATGGGTTCCTTTTGCAACATCGCACTCCCAAGCCCCAAGCCTCATTGTAGCTCCCTTTTCCTTTATTTTTCGCTGTTCTGGCAAAAAGTCAATCACAGGGTGCTTTGTTGACTCGTCAAACTCAGTTGAGTTTGCATCCTTGAGTCCTGCAACATTTCGCGCCCACTCAATAGTCATCATCTGCAGCCCCAAGCACAATCCTAAATACGGCATGCCATTTTTCCTTGCATACTCAATGCACTTAATTTTTCCTTCAACGCCGCGCTTGCCAAATCCGCCTGGCACAATCAACCCATCGCAGCTTTTTAGCAGGTCCTCAACAGGCTTTCCATCTTCAATTTCACTTGTCTCAATCCACCTAACCTCAATTCTTGAATCGTTATGTGCGCCAGCATGCACAAGTGCTTCCGTCACGCTGACATAAGCATCTTTAACTGCAGTGTACTTTCCGGCTATTGCAATTCGTACCGTGTTTTTCGGATTCTTGATTTTTTCAACCAGGCTGCGCCATTTTCGCAACCCATCCTCGCCGTTTGATATATTGAGCTCTTTCATTAGAACTTCGCCAAACTTCTGTTTTTCAAGTATCTGCGGCAGTTCGTAAATCGTATCAACCTTCGGGTCGTCAAAAACACACTCAGGCTCTATATTGCAGTAAAGCGCTATTTTTTCCCTAGCCTCTTTTGTCAGTGGCTCATCTTCACGGCAAACAATAATGCTGGGCCGTATCCCCATGGAGGCGATAAGCCTGTTTGCATGCTGTGTGGGTTTTGTTTTAAGCTCGCCTTGCGACAAGCTGTGGACATAAGTAAGCTGGATAAAAAGCGTGGATTCCTCAAAAGACAACTGGCGCATCGCCTCGATAAAGTAGCCGTTTTCCAAATCTCCAACCGTGCCTCCAACTTCAATTAGCACAACATCTGCCGTAGCCTGCTCCCCTGTGCTTTTCACCCAGGATTTGATCTCATCTGTCAAATGCGGTACAATCTGGACATCCCTTCCCAGATAACCGCCTGCACGCTCCTTCTCAATAATCCGCTTGAAAAGCTTGCCGCCTGTTATGCTGCACATGCCAGTCAGGTCGATATTCAAAAACCGCTCATAAGTCCCAAAGTCCATGTCGCACTCGGTCCCGTCGTCAAGCACAAACACCTCACCGTGGCGAAAGGGATTCATTGTGCCGCAGTCAACATTGAGGTATCCGTCAAACTTGATTGGGACAACAGACAAGCCCTTGGACTGGAGGATTTTTGCAATAGAAGAAGACAGTATGCCCTTGCCAAGGCCGGACATGAGCGAGCCCAATATGACAATGTATTTCCTTTTTCCTGCACTCATGTAGTAAGATAGTTCCATCAAAATTTAAAAACCCGCAAGAATCAGGGGTTGGAGGATGGAACTTTTCCAATTTGTCAGGCAGCGGTTTCTCAATTTGACAAGTAGCATTGTTTCAAATTTCTGCAGCATCCGCCATTTCTAGAACTCAGTAAGCTTCCTTTGCCTCAAAACTCTGCTTCTCTTCAGGTACTAG
>VGKX01000091.1 GCA_016866895.1 Candidatus Parvarchaeota archaeon | reverse complement strand
TGGCTTCGACGGTCATTTCTCCGCCAAGAAGCGAGAAGACGTTTCCTGTTAATATGTTGCCCCTAATCGGGGTTTTCTTTATTGAGCCCCCCTGCCCCTTTTGGCACAAGTATGCAAGGTCAATTACAACTGAAAAATCGCCAGTTGTGGTGTTTGCTGTGTGAGTTCCGTGAAATGAGTGCAACTGAATGTAGCTGCTGCCTGCAAGCTGCTCAAGGGATTTGGCCCGCCCGGGCCGGATTACAAGGTTTGACTCTCCAATTCCGGGAAGAGACTGATAGGACCCTCTTGAGCAATTCCCCAATGCCGCTTCATTGGCCGCCAGGCCCCTATTGCCCGTTTCCCCTGCATGTTGGCTTTGCTGCTTGCAAAAAAGCGAGTACGAACGCGAGTCAAAAAGGAAATTTTTCACAACTCCCTTTTCCACAAGTGTTTTTGGCATTGATGCAACCCCCTCCCCGTCAAACTTGGAATAGGTTGCATTTTGCTCAAGTGGGTCATCGGCAAGAGTCAGGCTTTGCGAAAAAATGCGCTGCCCAAGCTTTCCTGAAAGCCTTGAGACATCGCGCCTGATGTTTTTAGAGTCAAATGACGGCATGAGAATGTCGCCAATAAGCGAAGAAATGGCAGTAAGCTCAAACAAAACATCATACTTGCCAGAAGGGGTTTTTTTAGCCCCGCAGGAGGCTTTTGCATGGCTTGCCGCAAGCTCCCCCTGCTCAGAAAGATTGGCCTCCAGACTTGAAAGCGATTGGGAGGCAATGGCGGCAAAGTACGATGAATCTTGGTACTTTGACTGGATTGACGCGGCTATAGAAGCCTCTTGCGCTGCTGCGTACAAACCGGCTGTATTTGCTATTGAAATTTCTGATGATTCGAGAGAAAAAGAGCCTTCAAGTGCGCTGCAACCCCCTTTTCTTGAGGCTTCAATCAAGGCAGAAAATAGGGATTTTGCATCGCTTTCAGGCAAAGCGGCAATGCGGTGCATCTGCTTTGAGAGCAAAGCAGGGATTGGTGCATATTTTTGCCTGCAGGGAAAAACAAACCCCGGGGCGGCAGTTGAATGGCGGCACAGGGAAAATGCCCTTGACGCAGTCTTTTCAAGCTGGCCTTGCGAGTCGCAAAAGGCAAAACCGAGCCTTCCGTCTTTGTCGCAAACCCTGATGCCAAAACCCTGGGAAAAATCGCTTTCACTTGAGCTGATGGTGTTGTCAAGGCAGGAAAATGAGGTTGACTCGCATTTCTCAAAATACAGCTCAAGGCTTTTGGCGCCATCAGGCTTTATGGAATCGGCAATTGAAGCTAGGTCAATGTCCATTTTCTCACTTTCAGTAGGTTTTCAAAAAAGCGAATTGATTACTCGGCAATGCGCACTAGTAGTATCCATCATCCGGAATTTTATGATGGTGCTTGATCTCGTTGCTTTGGTGCTGGTGACCTCCGTCTGTTGCGCTGCGCTGATGGTTTTGTCCCAAAGCCTTGCCATGGCTGTGCGGCTTTTCATGATGTGAAGCGCGCTTTTGGCTGGCAAAGCGGCCCGACACAGACTCAGCAAAATTCTGGCCTGCTTTTGTGTAGGAAATGAAGGCATAGAAGGCAATGGCAAGGGCGATGAAGGGGACGGAAATCACAATTCCAAGCAAGCTGGCCGCGGCAACAATTATTGCATTGGTGATGAAGGAGGGAAGCATGGATGGATTTTCAAGTGCGGTCTTTAGGCCTTGCGCACTGATTTGTGGCCTTGCATAAAGGGATTTCACAGTTGCATTGAGTGATTGCCTGCCAACAACGCTGAAAGTGTAATCGCCTTGGGCACTTGGAACAAAATTCGCCTGGCCGCTTTTGTCTGCGCGTAATTGCTGCTGGTTTCCTTCTGGGTCGGTTACAAGCACAACTGCAAGCTGTATCGGCCTGCCTGATTCATCAATAACTTCAAGGGATGTTTGGCTGCCTGTGTCAACAAGCTTTGGAGCCTGGATTGCTGCAGGCTTTGGGCTGACTTTGAAATTCACTTTCAGTGAGCCCGATTTTTCTTTGCTGGAAGAGTAGCCCTTTACCAGGATGTTTGTGGAATAGGCGCCATTTTGGGCATTTGGTTTTGGCGCAAGACGAATAGAAATGCCAATTCTGTCTGCAGAATCCAAAAACCCTAGGTTGTCACAGGCCTTTGAGAACTGCTCGGACAGGGCCCCTTCGTATTCGCTTGGGCAGGAAGGCCCCCCTTCATTGGATTCGTCTGAGGCAACTGCATATGCACCTTGAAGTATTGACATGTCACTTGAGGCAATGCTCAAGTTCAAAGGCACGTTGCCCGTGTTTTCAACGTAAAGAGTGTACATCCTGCCGCTGCCAAGTTCCCCAAAGTCAAGCTCATGAGGGATTACGGCAAAATCGGTGTTGGGGGAGATGTTGAGCTTGATTACCCATTGTGAAAAGGCCGGATTCGAAAATGCGCCAAAGACAATAAAAGCTGAAAGGATGTAGGCAAGGGCATTCAAATTTACTTCTGTCTTGGCTGCCATTATTTTGCCCATGCCCTAGTCTATCGGGCGGGAGACTTAAATAACTTGCTACATGAGGTGGCATGTTGCAAGGAAAATAATATGTGAATTAGCGAATCTCAGTTATTTGCAGCGTCCCATTGTATTCACCTATGGGCGAATTAGGAGGTGCAAAAACCGTGATTGCAACAACCCTTTTTTCAGCAAGGCCGTAAAGGGTAAGGGGCCCTTGAAGGACAATGTAAGGCGCTGCAGCCCCGGTTGCATTGAAGTAGATATGCACAGGGGAAGGTAACTTGTTTTCAAGAGTCAGAGTGTTTGTTGATTTGATTAGGGCCGTATTGGTTCCCTGCATTATAGAGCCAAATTCAAGAAGATTTTGAGAGGGGAGATTTATGCCTATTTTCTGCGTGGTTCGCGGTATGATTTTAAAGTGCACAGGGATTGACTGGACGCGGACAGTGCCATTTGGTGGCACGTATAGGTCTTTGGCAAGAGTGGAGGCTGTATCGCTTGCATTACCCATGGACAAATTCTCTTTGTAACTTACAAGTTCAACTGTCTTTTTAATTGTGTTCTTGTTGCCATAGGAATCTGAAACCACTACCTCAATCATATTCTTGCCTTCAGACAGGATTGTTTGAAGCCTGAAAGTGCCATTTGCCATGACTTGTGCGCTCCTGCCGTTAATAACGACCCTGTTTCCCTGGTTTGTTTTTCCAGACACAAAAATTGGAGACTTGTTTGAAAAATCCGGAAAATTGTCAAGCAAAACAAAAAACTTTACTTTCTGGGCCTGGTTTTCCTGCAAGGTGCCAGGAGACTGGTTTTTACCTAAATTGTTTTCTTTGATTGATTCAACGCTCGTGCAGCCAAATAAGACAATTAGGAAAAAAAAGGCGATAAAAATGAAAATCGCAGATTTTGGCCTTGGAATCGAAAGCATGGTTTTACCTTGCACTTAGGGATATTTGCACTCTGATACGGCAGAGTAAAATAAAAATAAGAGTAAAGGCAAAAAGGCTGATTGTAAGGAGATTTAGGTATATGCCAGGGCCAAAAGCCTACTGATTTGCCCTCTCCCTCGTCTCCTTTATAGTCAGGACGCCTTCGTAGTCACCATATGCAAGCTCAGGGGGCACGGCTATTGTCAGCTTGACAAACCTCTGCTCGCCAAGCTTGTAAAGGGTTACTGGCGCGGGGAGCTTGACAACGCCTGAAGCACTGCCGCTAATTGAATACTCAAGATGCACTGCAGAGTCAAGCTTATTGGACAGTGCCATCATTGTCTCAGATGTGGAACCTGGCATCAGTTTTGCCATATCAATGTCAAAGCCGTCCTTGCCTGCTGAAGCCGGGCCAACTCCAAGATGGATTTTGAGCTCCTGGGTGTTTACAACCCCATTAGCTGGTACGTAGCTGTCCTTTGAAGTGTCGATTGGGGCCTGGGGTTTGGTATAAACAATTGTTTTTGTAATTGTCTTCTTATTTCCTGCCTTGTCTGCTGCCACAACCACTATGATATTTTCTCCTTCAACAAGGCTTGCCGAATAGGAAAATTTGCCATTTGCCACCTTTACTGCAGCATCATTGACTTTTACAGTTGCACTCGGCTCGGTTGTACCGCTAAAGTCAAGCAAGGGTTTGTCCGTTGTTTCAGCAAAGCCGGACAATTTCAGCTCAGGCGGAGTTGTGTCCTTTGCGGCAGGACTTTGCGTTTTTGGCGGTGTTTTGACCGGCTCTTTAGAAGGCGGATTTTGCAGCTGGGCTTGCTGGGTGCAGCCGAAAAACAAGATTGAAACAAGTAGAATTGCAAGTAGTTTTTTCATCATGCTCTCACTCCTCGCTATAGTTGTCCTTTGAGGCTGGCTGCTGAGGCTGCTGGTACTGCTCAAACTGCTCCCCCTGGGGCTGTGTGGGGCTTTGAGGTTGTTGCTGCCCGCCTCCCCCGGCTTTGCCTTTCAAAAAGAGTATGGCGCCCAGGAACACCACCACTATGGCTGCTGCGATGAATGTAAAATTGTTGTCCGAGGGCTGTGGAGGAGGCGGCTGGTTACCGGTTGTGTTAGTATTGTTTTGCAACGGAGGGGGCGTTATCGGCTCGCCGCCTATTTTGGATACCACCTGCAGCTTTAGGTCTTTTGTGGCCTTTTTGTCCTTGTAGGTTATTTCAACAGTTGCATCATAAAGCGCTGGCTGTAGGCTTGTAGCATCAACAAAAACCACAAGGTCCGTTGTTGACCAACCTGGGACGCTGGCAGTAGCACTTGGGGCCGTCTGAACAAGGACTTCGGTTCCGCGCATGATTTTGAGAGTTGCTGAAGCCGGAATTGGCTCGTTCCACAAGCTTTTTGCCGGGATTTTGTACTGCTGTATGGAGCCTGCCTGGAGTTTCAGGGGCGCATCCCCGACTTCCAGCGTTTCCTCTCCAATTCTTATTTCGCCT
>VGKX01000090.1 GCA_016866895.1 Candidatus Parvarchaeota archaeon | reverse complement strand
TTTTTAGGCATAGTTGTGCTCCCTTCTGTCGCACAACATGCCGTAATTTTTCGCTGCTGCTCAAAATTACATGTAAAAATTGCTGATGCAATTTTTAGGTCCCTTGTGCTGTCTTTTCTTTTATTGTTCTTCTTATTGCTGGATTTTCGCTTGCGCACAAGGTCCCGCAAATTTCTCGCTTCGCTCGAAATTATGCGGTTGCCGGGACCGAAAAATGCCGCAGCATTTTGCGGGACTTTTGCGCGATAGCGCAAAATAGGCAGACGCACGAAGTGCGGTTGCCGGGATTTGAACCCGGATTATTAGCTTTCATTCAGGCGTTTGTCGTGCGGGCATTGCCACTGGAAAACATTTTCCAGGGTTTTGGCGCTCCGCCGCCAAAAAGCCTTTGGAAGGCTAGCGTCCTACCAGGTTGGACGACAACCGCAAAATTCATCAGAATTTTGTCGGGGCTTGTTCAGAAGGAACAACGCACCGCAGAAGGGGGTCTGCCCCCTTTCTAAACCACCAATCTTTATTGCAAGCAAGCTATTTAAATCTCAAATCAACCCAACGCAACTGTTTATAAAGTTGTTTTGTGTAGTAAATCGTATGAATATTGCAAAAAGCTCCAGCCTTAATACTGAAAAATCGGTAGGTGTAGTGATACCAACCCTGATGCGGCATGATTTTAGCCCATTTGTAAGGCAAATGGAAAAAGCCCTTCTCAAGGCAAAAATTCTCCCCTACTTTATTGTTGCTGCAGATTCGGCAAGCCAGACTCCAGTGTCAAAGGTTTCCTCAAGTCTCAAGAATACAAAAAACCTTGAAATATTGATAAAAAGCGGTGGCATTGGCCAGCGCATTTCTCAGGGCTTTTCAAAGCTTGCGCCAAAAACAGATGCAGTTTTTTTCATTTGCGATGACTTTGAACACCTTGTGCCTTCAATTGCAAAATTTGCAAAAGTGCTTGCCTGTGGCAACGATTACCTAAGCGCAAGCTGGAACAACCTTTCAACAAAATACCTCCCCTATGCGCTTTATGCCAATGAGAAAATGGTCTCCTGTTCTGTCACATATCTCAATCAAAGGCATCCAAAGGAAAATTCTCCAACTGCAGAAAACTTCGAGTCATTTGCCAAGGCCGCAAAGACACAGAACACCTGGTACCAGGCATATTTTGGCCTTCTTGGCGTTAGAAGCGCTGCCTGTGTATATCTAAACAACTGTGCGCTTGAGATATTTTCCAAGTTCAAGCCAGCTCTCACTGGAGTCGGCTTTGAGGTTGCCATGCCAATTGCTGCAAGAAGCTCCGGCCTGAAAGTTTCCCAGCTTGCGCTTCCAAAAAGGTACGAGCATGAAATAATGCAGCCAGGCTCCCTGGAAGAGAAAAAATTCGCCGCAAGCAGGGCAAGCCAGTTTGTGCAGGGACTTGACGTTTCCATTCATTATGCGAAGCTTTGTTGCTCGCAAAAGGCCGGCCCGCTTGTGGAATTGCAGCAGCAAGGCAAGGCGCTAATCGAGCAGTCTGGCTTTACCTGGCCTGGCGGGGTTGCCGTAATGCCAAGCAAGTGGAACACGCAGATACGCACAACTTTCTAGGGCATAAGGAACAAAGCCGGCTCTTTTGCCAGCCAGTCTTTCTTCTTCTGGCTCTTGCTTCAAACAAGGCCAATCTTGGTTAACAGATAGGATTAAAACAATTTATCAACCAATAAACTTGAAATCCAGGAAACTGTTTTTATGCGGCGATAGTCTAGCCTGGTAGGATTCGAGGTTGCCATAAGATTTTTGGTGAAAAGACTGACCAAAAACTTGCTAGAATCTCGCGGGCCGGGTTCAAATCCCGGTCGCCGCAAACGTTTCCCCACTGCCTACTTTTTCCAAGCTGCAAAAAGTCCTAGTGCGGCAACAAGGGCATAAAGGCTCAGGCATTGGGTAGCAGGCTTTTCTGGTGTTGGTTTGGCTGGAGTGTCTCCAGGTTCATTGTTCTTAGTCGGCACTGTTGCTCCGGGTGGCCATGTGAACGTTAAACTCGTGTCAGAATAAGGAGTTGAAACAACGTATGGGTAAGTGTATATCACATTTTCCTCAGGCTTTGGGACTTTAAACAGTACTTCAACCTCTTTTGTTTGTCCGGGCTTTACAAGCACAAGCCCCCTGCTTGGGCTTTGCATCTCAAGCCCCTTTGCACCATATATGTCATACGGCACAAAAAGCTCGTAGCTGTCCTTGTTGGCAAATCCTATACTTATCCTTTGCAAGTCTCCTGCGGCATCTGAGCTTGCAACGCCTACTTCCAAGTCCTGTGAATCAAAGCTTTCAGTATCCACAAACTTTATGCCAAAATGGCTTTTCACCTTTGGCAGGGTCTGCCCTGTCCCAAATGTGCTGATTCTCTGGAGTATCTTTGATTGCTCTGAGCCGTAAGCCAGCCGCACGTGGCTTGCATCAATTCGACCCAGCTCGTTATAGGTCGGGTCAGCCTCAATCCAGCCGTAGCCTGGAATGTAAAACTCCACCCAGGCGTGCAAGTCCCATTTTTGGCCTGAATAAACATACCCGATTGGGAATCTTGCAGGTATTCCGTTTGCTCGCGCAAGTGCAAGCGCAAGGTGAGCATACTCGTCGCACGTCCCGCGTTTAAGCTCAAGTATCTGCCTTGTGGAAAGATTGGTGTTTGCATAAGCCTCGTCATAGGTGATGTACTTGTTTGTCCAGTCCACTATTGCAGTAATGGTTTCAAGGTCGCTTTGACGCTTTAGCTGGTTTGCAATTCCCTGCACCTGGTTGTCAAGAATGACAAGCGAGCCTCCGTTCAGATAGGGGTTTTGTGGGTCGTTCAAATCGCCTGCATCATCGGAGCTGTCCTTGTTGTCGGTAAGCCTTGCGCCAGAGTAATCAATCCTGACAATGGCATCGGTTCTTATCACGTTTGTCTTTTTCGGGCTTGCGATTGTGTAAACAACCATCTTTCCCTCGTCGCTGTCAACTATCTGATAAGGCACGTTTGAGTAAAAAAACACGGTTTTTTGGTATGTGGAGTCGGAGGGGTAAAAAGTGCTGAAGTTGACGTAGTCAATGCCAATAGGCTCCTGCTCAAACTCAATGGTTATGTTGCTTGTTACCTCGATTTTTGCAATGCCGATTTTCTTTACGTCTTTCGGGTCTGTCTGGGCCTGCGGGAAAACAAGTGGCAGCAGGAGAAATAATACAAGGAAAAAAAATGCCAGGCCAAAATGGGACTTGCCTCTCATGCAATCTATTTCCTAATCCCTGTTTAAAAAATAAGATGCCGCGTGCCGGATTTGAACCAGCGACACATCGGTTCCAGAGCCTCCGGCGGGTTTTGGAGAATCCATTACCCAAAGCCGGAGAATCTTCAGCCGATTGCTCTCCCAGGCTGAGCTAACGCGGCAATAATTGATGGGTTTATTATGACTCATATTAATTTAAAGATTGGGAGGGCAGAAATTAACCCTGTTTCTTGCTTTTGGGCCTGTAGCCGAAGGAGAAACCCCTTGGTTTTCAGTTGGTGGTTTCCTCCACCTTCCTCAAGGGTTTTCCGACAATGGCGTCTGCCGGCCTTTGGCTGTCGTCCCTACAACGCCTGATGCGTGAAGGAGGCGTCACCCTCAAGAAATAGGTCATGGGCTGTTGAGATAACTAACATACACATGAATGGTTGAGAAAATTAACGGTAGAGAAAATCAACAAATGGGCCTGTAGTCGAATGGTAAGACGTCACCCTGACACGGTGAAGATTCGGAGTCCGATTCTCCGCGGGCCCACAGAAGGATTAAAAACAGGCAAAGACCCGACCGCAAATTTCAACAGAAATTTGGGGTGTCCGTCAGACGCGAAGCGGATGGCGGCATTCTCCGCGGGCCCACAGAAGGATTAAAAACAGGCAAAGACCCGACCGCAAATTTCAACAGAAATTTGGGGTGTCCGTCAGACGCGAAGCGGATGGCGGCATTCTCCGCGGGCCCATTACCATAAGGGGAACGCTGTTAGTCAGGCGCTCCCCTTGAGGTCTTCATCCCATTTAATTAATCACCAACAGAATAAGTCCCATAAGGGAACAGTGCAAGTCAGATGCTCCTCCAGGAGGTAGCTCCCCCAGATAATTGAACCCAGCATATGATTTTCAAGCATCTCCCCTCTGGCCATGGGCAGCTCCCTTCTGGATTTATTATCTTAAGTTTTTCTTCACAAGAAAATAGCGGGTAAGTTTTGATGGCGCCAAAGCAGCAAAAGGAAAAAAGCCTCGGGATTCCTGAAATCCTCGCCTCAGTTGCCATAACGGCAGCCGCATTTTTTGTATCTGGCTACCTGCCGCTTCTTGAGGGCTGGTCATATGCCGGGGCTTTTCTTGTCGGTCTTGTGTCTTCAGCCACGCTTTTCCTGCCTGCGCCTGGATGGGCAATAATCGCGGCATTTGGCAGAACGCTTGACCCAATCACACTTGGCATTTTTGCAGGCATTGGCTCTGGAATAGGCGAGCTGACGGGCTTTCTGCTTGGCAGGGGCGGAAGCGGGTTTTTAGAGCACAGGCTTTTGGGCAACGGCTTTGCAAAAAGGCAGATTGATTTTGTGAAAAGCCACTCCGAGGTGGCAGTCTTCCTTCTGGCACTTGTCCCAAACCCTCTTTTTGACATTGCCGGAATTGCCGCAGGGGCAATCAAGATGCCCTGGTGGAAATTCCTTGCAGCAACAATTCTTGGGAAAATAATCAAATTTGCCATTCTTGCATATCTTGGAAAGCTGAGCACGGCACTTGTTTAAGCATCAATCCAACCGCTTACAATTTTATATGACCATCAATTATTAGAAAATCAATAGAGTGCAACCAAATTAGGGTGCAATCAAATCGGTGCAATTACATGGGAGCAGAAATCGGTGAAGAAAGCAGGATAAAGGAAATGCTTGCAAGCGCAAAAACAATCGCAATAGTCGGCCTTTCAGACAATCCGCAGCGCGACAGCTACAAAGTCGGCAAGT
>VGKX01000089.1 GCA_016866895.1 Candidatus Parvarchaeota archaeon | reverse complement strand
CCCTCTGCTGCACGGGCTGGGCATCGGTGCCCCTGGAGCTTTCGTAGAGCCACTTGCCCCTTGCAACCCCCAACAATCCCACAAGCTCTGACATTTCCCGCTTTCTCAAATCCGCAATGGACTCAATGCCAAGCTTTGCAAGTTCACTTTCTGTTTTTGGCCCGACTCCAAGAAGTTTTTTCACAGGCAGGGGCGAAAGAAACCCGGGCACTTCATCAGGCTTAACTACAGTCAGCCCATCCGGCTTTTGAAAATCGGAGGCTATTTTTGCCACAAGCTTGTTTGGAGCAATGCCGATGGAGCATGTCAGCTTCTCTTGCTCAAATACCTCTTTTTTTATTGTCTGGGCAAGCGCTTTTGCAATCCTATAATCCCCGCTTGCCTCAAAAGTTATGTCTGCATAAACTTCATCAATGCTTGCCTGCTGGGTTGTCTTGCAGTGCACTTTTACAATCTCAAGTATCGAATCTGAAACTCCAGTGTATAATGCAAAGTTGGCAGGCAAGTATGTTGCCTGGGGTGCAATTTTTTTTGCCATCTTTATTGGCATGCCTGATTTTATGCCAAGTGCGCGTGCTGCATAATTTGCAGTGCTTATTGCCCCGCTGTCCGAGTCCCTGCCGGAAAATATGCAGACTGCAACCGGCTTTCCAAAAAGTGCAGGGTTCTGCCGCTGCTCGCAGGATGCAAAAAAGGAGTCCATGTCAAGATGGAGGACAATGCGGTGGGTGATATGTGGCATAATTTCATTCTCTTGAACAATTTTATTATTTTTGTTCTTTTCAGAATGTTTACTGGTGCGTGGCATATTTACTATAACCTCAAGTTATTTAAAGTTATTTAAACTAATCTCTAGTGGTGAGAATATGGGTTCAGCTACTTTGAATTTGCAGGTTGATGATTACACAAACCGGGTCTTGGGCGTTATAAAGGAAACTTTTGGCTTGCGCGACAAGAGCCAGGCACTAAAGAAATTTGCCGACATGTTTGGGGAACAATTTGTCCACAAAGAAATTTCAGATGAAGTTGCCAAGGAAATAATCAACGACAGCGAAGCGCATATAAAAAAATACGGCTTCAGGAAGATGTCATTTGCTGACATTGACAAGCTGGTACAAGGTTAAAACTTGTCAATGATGAAAGGTGCTTGTGTGTACTATTTTGATTACTCTGATAAGCTTAAGCTGACTGTCAAGAAGCTTGCCAAGAAAGACCCAAAGCGTTGTGAAATCCTGGCAAAAAAAATAAAAGAAGTTGTCCAATCAGACGAAGCATCTATTGAACACTACAAAAACATGCAATATGGCTTATCTGATTACAAGCGGGTTCATATTGATTCAAGCTTTGTCCTGCTTTTCCGGGTTTTCAGGGAGAAAAAGTTCATCCTTTTTGTGAGCTTGAAGCACCATGACGAGGCTTATAAGAGATAAAATCGGCCTTTTCTTTTGATGTTGGCAAGTATTAATTCAATCCATTTTTCATCGCATAAAGATAAAACTGGTGCAATACAGAACTTGTTTTCTGGGCGAATAAACCCACTTTTCGTGTTTGTTTTGCCTATAAATCCATGCAGTTTCTAGTAGAACTCATCCATCAGCTTTGTTATGTCTATGTTGTCAATCGGTTGGCGGACAAGGGGCACTTTTGAAAGCTGGGGCAGTTCGTCTTCATAAGTGGGGCGCTTTTGCTGGTAAAATATTCCGATGGGTATTTTCTCCCCCCATTCCTCTGCCTTTGCAATAGCACCTATTTTGTCTGTTGTGTCCCAACCGCCTTGCTGATCCTGGAGCTTGTAGCACCTTTGCTGGAAAAACTGGAATGTATTGACCTTATTGTAAGTGACACATGGCTGAAAGACGTCAATGAGGGCAAATCCCTTGTGGGCCATTCCAAGCTTGATTAGCTCTGACAAATGCTTCAGGTCCCCTGAAAATCCCCTGGCCACAAACGAAGCCCCTGCGCTGATTGCAAGTGAAATGGGGTTTACCGGCAGCTCAATCACACCATGCGGCGTTGACCTTGTCTTTGTGCCCTTTTCTGAAGTCGGCGAAGTCTGTCCTGTTGTAAGTCCGTAAATCTGGTTGTTTTGCACAATATAAGTTATGTCAATGTTTCGCCTGCAGGTGTGCAGAAAATGGCCAAGCCCGATTCCATACCCGTCCCCGTCTCCACCGACTGCAAGGACTGTCAGTTCGTGGTTTGACAGTTTTATCGCAGTGGCGGGAGGAAGTGACCTTCCGTGAAGACCCTCAAAGCCGTATGTCTTGATGTAATGTGGCAACTTGCTTCCGCAACCCACCCCAGAGGAAACGCAAACCTGATGGGGCTCAAGGCCGGATGATGCTATAGCATTTTTCATCGCAAGAAGTATTGCAAAGTCCCCGCATCCTGGGCACCACTGTATCTTGTTTGTGTTGTTGAAGCTTGCAAGAGTTGCCATAATCATTCCCTTTTAGCCATAAAAGTTTACATTTGTTTTCAAGATTCGCATTATTTTCTTTCAATTTGATTTTTTACAAATTCAAATATGTCCTCCGGGTAAAACGGCCTTGCGTCATATTTCAAGTACATCTGGCTGTCAGGTATGTAAAACCCGGTTCTTTCCCTTACAAGGTCCCTTAGCTGCCCTGTTGAATTCATTTCAATCCCCACAACTTTCTTTGCAGTTTTCAGGGCTGCTAATATCTCATTGGATGCAAAAGGATACATCCAGACAATGTGCAGGTAACCGACTTTCATCCCTGCCTTTTTGGCAAACTTCAAGGACTCGAGAATTGGGGATTTTGTTGAGCCCCAGCCGACTATCAGCAGGTCCGGATTTGCGTCCCCATAATACTTCGGTACAATATCGGATGACTTAATGTTTTTGATTTTTCTCCATCTCTTGTCAATCATGCCTACCCTTAATTTGGGCTCCTCAGTTGTAAAAGAAGTCTCGTCATGCTCGTACGATGTGGCAACAAAAAGGCCGTTTTTCTGCCCCATAAGCGGCCTTGGTGAAATCCCATCCTCTGTAATTTCAAATCTCTTATAATCTGCCTTTCCATCAAGCTGCGCGTCTGAAAGCAGTTTTCCCCTCTCAACTTTGAGCTTGCTTGTGTCAAATTTCCTTGTTGACTGATAGCCATCAGAAAGCTCCTTGTCAAGAAGTACAATCCCAGGGGTTTGGACCAAGTCGGTTAGGTTGAACATCTTGAATGTCTCATAAAACGCCTCTTCAACGTCGCCTGGGGCGCATACAAGCCTTGGGAACTCTCCCTGGGAGGCACAAAGCGCAAATTTCAAGTCAGCCTGCTCCCCGTATGTAGGAAGCCCGGTTGAAGGCCCGGCCCGCTGCACGTTTATTATGACACAGGGTATTTCAGAAAGCCCCGCAAGGCCTAGGGCTTCAGCCATGAGCGAAAACCCGCCCCCTGATGTTGCAGTCAATGCCCTGACGCCGGCAGCCCCTGCCCCTGCAATCATGTTCATTGCAGCAATTTCATCTTCGGTGTGCTTTACTACGATGCTGTGTGAAAATTCGTGGGCCGCCATAAAATGCAGCACTGATGACGACGGGCTCATGGGGTATTCGGCAACCAGCTTTACGCCAGCCTTGACTGCGCCAATGCATGCCGCATCGTTTCCCGTGAGCAGAATCTGGTTGTCAGGGCCCACCTTGGCAATCTTTATCTTGAACTGCTCTTTTAGCACCGATTTGATTGCCTGATAGCCCTCCTTTGCCGCATTTATGTTTTTTTGCACTATCTCGGGCCCTTTCCTGCCCCATGTCTGTTTCATTGCGTCCTCAATAACTGCAAACTCTATGCTAACAAGGGCACAGGCGGCTCCAAGCGCAACAGTGTTGAAGAATATCTCGCCTCCAACCTTAAGGGCAATTGCCGAAAGCTGTATCGGGAACACCCTGATGTCTCCTCTTTTTATCTCCCCTTCGGCAAGCTTCACCTTGCTCTCGTCATAAATTAGGGCGCCTCCTTTGCTCAACTCATTATAATGGCGCAAAGCCGCTTCCTTATTCAGCCCGACAAGAACGTCTATCTGCTTTATTGCGCTATAAATTGGCTCGCTGTCGCCACGTATATAATTGGTGTTGTGCCCCCCTCGGATTAGTGAAGGAAAGTCATTGACTGTCACGACATTCAAGCCGTGCATTTTGAGCATCTTCCCAAACATGTTGCCCAGGGTCATGATGCCCATCCCGGCCTCCCCGCCAATCTTGAAATTTATCTTGTTGAGAACCTGGTTTTCCAATCAATACACCTGGGGGTTAGGTCTTATGCCCGCCCTAGAATCTTATATTATTTTTTCGCCATTTTCCCTTTTGATGTGAATTACATTTACTGGGCATGAATCTGCTGCAAGCCTATTTTTTTCGTATTCCCCTGATTCGATTTGCTTTTCCTGCCAGCCATCCTGCCTTTTTGTGCATTCAATTATGTCTGATTTTCCGTCAGGGCCCATTTCCCAGTGCTCTGGGGCAACTGCAGCGCATGCCCCGCAGCCAATGCAATTTTGCCTGTCATGTTCCAGCTTGAATTTAACCATGTTTCTCCTGCAAGGCACATCGGTCGCTTTTTTTGTGGCAATGGGCCTTACCTGCATGCCTCCTATTTTTAGCTTCCTAAACAATTATTAAACGTGCGTTTGGCAATTGACGTTAATTCTGCTTTGTTGACGTCGATGCCTGTAGGAACAGATTTAAATGTGCATTTCCAATCCAAAGCCAGGAAAATTAAAAAATATTATTGGCATAAGTTCAACCTTATGCTCCTGGATTGGGGCTGTTTTTGAAGTTGGGAGATATGGAAGGCGGAATTTGTGATGTTGCAGTAATAGGGGCAGGGCCAGCAGGCTCTCATGCAGCACTTGAGTGCGCAAAAAACGGCCTTGACACTGTTGTTCTTGAGGAGCACAAAACAGTTGGCGACCCTGTGCATTGCGGCGAGTGCCTGTCCGACCTGTGCCTTCAAAAATTCCCGCTAAACC
>VGKX01000088.1 GCA_016866895.1 Candidatus Parvarchaeota archaeon | reverse complement strand
TCGCCATCAGGCTCTTCGGGAACAGAGATACCCACCACATCGTCAAGCGGCACCCAGATGACGCTTAGCTGCACTCCTGCCTCTGCTGTATTTGTGCCTTCCGGCTTCAAGCTCAAGGTTGCCTTGGGAATTTACAACAGCAGGTCTTCAAGTTCATCATAAGCTCCTTTATCGGTTCCATTGTTTAGCAGGCAGCCGTGGGTCAATCTAGGCAAGCTTTAAATACAATTAGCTGCAAAAGCGCATCGGTGTAGTATTTATCAGTAACAATGTAATAATTGCGTCATGGAGGGTGCTATATGAAAATCAGAAAAGGTCAAGGCGCGACAGAATACCTAGTTTTGCTTGCCGTGGTTCTCATTATTGCGCTAATATCAATAGCGCTTCTGGGCTTTTTCCCGTGGCTTGCAACCGACTCAAAGCAAAAACAGTCTGATGCGTACTGGACCGGCGTTGCATCACCTTTCAAGATAAAAGAGCACGCAGTCAGCTCCTCGGGGTCACTGCAGGCAGTGATTGAAAACTCAGGCCCCGACAAGCTTACTGTCGCAAGCATCTATATCGGCGGCGTGAACTACACTACAAGCACGGTATTCAACTCAGGCGACTCAAAGACCCTGACTCTTGGGACTTTCTCATCCAATCCGTGCGCAAACAACACAAGGTATGAGGTTTCAGGCTCAAGTGTAATCTTCAGCTATACCACCAAAGGGGGGCTGTCCAAAAAGCAGGGCGGGGACTCAGGAACCAAGGACCTTGTAGGGACATGCACCTAAGCCTTTAGCATTGGCTGGCCAACCCGAAGGAACCATCTGGGCTTTGTTTTCGGAAGATTTTTTTGAAACTGCTGCCACGGTTTTTTATCTTGCCGCACATTTATAAAGATGCGCGGGCAAACAGCATTTCTTGTTGCAGATTCTTGGTTTGTGATTTGATGGCAGGCGCACTTGCTAGGATAAAGACCGGCGTGAAGGGCTTGGACGAAGTGCTTGGGGGCGGCCTGCCGGCACAGTCCAACGTGCTTCTTTTCGGCTCGCCCATGTGCGGCAAAAAGCCACTTTTGATGGAGCTTGTTTTCGGGGGCCTCAAGCAGGGCATACCTGCGCTTTACCTCCTTACCGACTATTCATACAGGGATTGGAAAAAAATGATGGCAATATCCGGCCAAAACATTGAGGAATTTGAGAAAAAGGGGCTTGCAAGGGTCATTGACTGCTACTCAAAGCAGTTTGACCTGTCGCTTAGGGACGGGGAAGTCGTGACTTATCCGGAAGCCCCCTCTGCTATTAGTTCAATCTCCCTTCACATCTCCCGGGCTGAAAAGGCGCTACTGGAGCAAAAATGCCCTTTTGGCTACAGGGTTGGCTTCCATTCCCTGTCTGCGTTGTTTGAGGCTACAACCCCTGCAGCCGTCTCCCGCTTTTTGCAGTTCACGATTGGCAAATTCAGGAACTCAAATGCAACGGTTTTTTACGCTCTTGAAAAAGGCATGCACGATGAAAAAGTTGTCACAATGGCAAAGCACCTAATGGACGGGGTGTTTGAATTCAACGACTCCGGGCAGATATCAATTTCGGGCATCATAGGGGCGCAGCACACGCCGCAAAACTTCAGGATGTCGGAAAGGGGCTTTGAGTTCATCTCACAGACAGCCTCGGGCAGGGTGCAGCAGGCTGCAGGCGCGAGTGCAAAAAATGAAAGCCCTCTTGAAAAATTCGTTGAAAGCCATTCAAACGAACCCAGTGAAGCGCCTGGCATAGGGCAAGGCGAACAATTGCCTCAAGTGCAGCTTCCCCTCAAGGCAAGGATTAAAAAGTCAAAGTCCAAATAAGCTAGGCAATCAATTAAGGAACCGAACAAGCTTATGTTTTAAATTTTGGTGCAAACACATGTCCAAGCTTCTGATGCACACTTTTTCAGCCTATTTCAAGAACCTCAAGCTAATCCTGTTTTTCTCAATCCCTCTTCTGCTTGCATTCATGATTCCCGTATTTGTAAAAACTCCGGTTTACATAGCGCTTGGCGGGGTATTCCTTCGCACTGGAAGCATAGGCGGCGATGTCAAGTATTTTGATGCTGCAATCATGATTATTTCCTTTGTTGCCTCACTTTTCCTCATGTCGTTTGCAACAGTCAACATCAATCTTGTCATCAAATCCATGAGAAGCTCAGTCCACGTTTCGCGCGAGGTCATCTCAGGCATTGGCAAATACACTCTCAATGTGTTTTGGCTTTTTCTGACCTTTGCCCTAATGACCCTCATTGCCCAGCTTCTGCTTTTTGAAAACCCCTCATCCCCAATCCTTTACCCAGTCATCACGCTGGTGCTCTCCATGTTTTTCTTCTACTGCCCCTCTGCCCTTGTAATCGACGAGCTTCGGCCAATACGGGCAATTGAAAAATCCCTTTCCTTTGCAATAAGCAAATTCCCCCTGTTCCTTCTCTGGCTTGTTGTCGGCTTTGCCCTGATTGCAATACCAGAATACCTGATTCTTGAGCTTTTGTCCCACTCTCTTGCAACATATGTACTGCTTTTGCTAAATACGCTTGTCGTCATGCCTTTTCTGATTGTCCTGCAGACGCAGGTCTATGTAAGCAAATACACAATACTTCCTTAGATGCCCTAGGCCAAGCAGCTGTTTAGCCGGGAAAATCTATTATTTTTCTTCGCCAGCTTTTGCCTTAAGCCGGAGTCTTGAAGTAGGCGCCTACAATGTAGCCCGCCAGGGCGGCAAGGCCGCCAATAACCATCATTTCAAGGCCTGACTTCCACCACTTGCCAACAGTTATTTTTGCCTTGTAAGCCCCCACTGCAAATAGCGTCAAGGCGGCAAGTGCAAGTGCTATGACCATTGACTGGCCTACTGGGAAAAATAGGAATGGCAAAAGCGGTATCAGCGAGCCGATTATTGCGGAAAAGCCGACAATCACACCGGACTTTACCGGGTTGTAGCTGTCTGCAGGCGACAGGCCAAGCTCCTCTGACATCATTACCGAAAGCCACAAATCCCTGTTTGAGGTTATTGCCCTGACCATCTGCTCAAGCTCCTTGCCCCTAAGCCCTTTTTTCATGTAAATTAGCCTGATTTCTTCAGTCTCGACTTCGGGCAAGTGGTCTATCTCCCACTTTTCCTGCTCAAGCTCATGCCTGTAGTGGTCCTGCTCTGCCCTTGCGGAGGTATACGCAACTGCCGCCATTGAAATGCTTTCTGCAAAAGTTGCAACCATGCCTGCAACAAGCACTATATATCCGTCATTGGTCGCATATGCAACGCCAAGCACAATGCCAAGCACGTTTACAAGCCCGTCCTGGCCACCAAGGATTATTTCAGAGATCATGCCGCTTGCCTTGCCCTTTCTCTCCTCGTCCATGTGCTTTTGGACCTTTTTTGAAAACTCCTCAAGCTCGCGTTTGGATTTCTTTTTCTGCCTTGCCTTCCAAGCAACTTTTCCACGAACCATTTTGAAACGCCTTTCTTGATTGTTCCTTTTATTGAACTACTATTGCTTGCAAAAGCTTTTATTTAGAATCCGGAAATCCTATCACATGCGAACAACCGCGGTTGCAGGCTCGTTTTATCCCTCAGATGCAACAGCCATACGCAGAATGCTTGCCGATTTTTTCAAGCAGGCGTCAAATCAAGGCGCAAAGGATGCTCAAAAACTTGATTGCATTGCCGCAGTCTCGCCGCATGCAGGCTACGTTTACTCAGGCAAAACAGCAGCAATGACTTTCGTATCATACAAACAGCTTTCCACTTGCAATACTGTTGTCTTTGTAGGCCCAAACCACACCGGAATAGGAACTCCGGCCTCAGTCTCGCTCCAGGACTGGCTCACGCCACTTGGGCTTGTCAAGTGCGACATGGCCCTTGCAGGCAGGATACTTCAAAACTCAAAGTTTTGCATGGAGGACGAGTCTGCTCACATGTACGAGCACTCCATTGAAGTTCAGCTGCCATTTCTGCAGTACGTAAACCCGAAGGCAAAAATCGTGTGCATCTGCATGGGCGACCCGGGCCTGCAGGTTGCAAAAGACCTGGGCCTTGCACTTTCCAAATCGATAAGCGACGCAAACAGGGTTGCACTTGTCGCAAGCTCTGATTTTACGCATTATGAAAAGGCGGAAGCGGCCAAAGCCAGGGACATGCAGGCTATCAAGTTCATTGAAAGGCTTGATTCGCAGGGCTTTGACTTGGCGTGCAGTAAAAACAGCTGGAGCATCTGCGGGCACGGGCCAATCACCGCAATGCTTGAATACGCAAAACTCAAAGGCGCAAGTGCGGCAAGGCTGTTGGATTACACCAATTCTGGCGACGCAAGTGGTGACTACGGCTCTGTTGTTGCCTATGCAAGCATTTTTGTCCCAAGGTAATTCCAAAGCACAAAGCGATTCCAAAGCCTTAAAACCTGTGCAACCAAAAGCATAAACAAAAAGTCAGGTGCCTTTATTGGCACAAGCCAGACGGCGAATTGAAGGTGCTAAAAATGGTTGAAAGGACGATAAAATCAAGGAAAGCGCAGCACGTGAAAATAGTCGAGACCAAGGACGTAGAGTACAGGAAGGCAACCGGTTTTGACGACATTGATTTTGTCCACTGTGCAATGCCGGACCTTGACTTTGCAAAAATCGACACAAGCCTGCAGTTATTTGGCAAGAAGCTTTCCGCCCCGATAATGATTGACTCAATGACTGGCGGCTATGAGGGTGCGGGGCAGATTAACCAAAAGCTTGCCAAGGCTGCGCAGGAAAACCAAGTCGCCTTCTCGTTTGGCTCCATGAGGGCAATGCTCAAGTCGCCGGAATTCACTTCAACGTATAAAGTCAGGGACGTTGCGCCTGACATACCAATAATTGGCAACGTGGGCGCAGTGAACCTGCCGCAGATGGGAGTAAAGGGAATTGAAGGCGCAGTAAAAAAATTGGAGCTGGATGCGCTTGCAGTCCACTTCAACCCGCTTCAAGAAGCAGTCCAAATGGAAGGCGACAGGGATTTTTCA
>VGKX01000087.1 GCA_016866895.1 Candidatus Parvarchaeota archaeon | reverse complement strand
GTTTGAAAAAGGGGCGTCAACATTGTCGAGCGGCTTGTAAACAAGCTAATGCGAGGCGGCACTGGTGAAAAAACCTCAGGAAAAGTCATAAGGACGCATGGCAAGCTGTCCGGAAAAAAACTAAAGGCAATAAAGATAGTCGAAAAGGCGCTTTCAATTGTTGCTGAAAAAACAAAGAAAAACCCAATACAGCTTCTAGTTGATGCGGTTCAAAACTCTGCCCCAAGGGAGGACTTTACAAGAGTCTCGTTTGGAGGCGTGTCTTACCAGGTCGCAGTTGACGTGTCTGCGCAGCGCAGGCTTGACATGGCGCTGAGGAATCTCACGCTTGCGGCAATCATGGGCGCATTCAGGAACAAAAAGACGCTTGCAGACGCGCTTGCAAACGAGATAGAAAATGCAGCCCGCGGAGATGCGGTTTCATCCTACTCAATAAAGAAGAGGGACGAAACTGAGAGGATGGCAAGGTCAGCAAGGTAAGCCAAGGACCTTTGCAGAACTTCTTTTTCTCTTTATTTTTTACATGCCCACGTCCTGGCTGGAACATGTCAGAAAACCATCTTTGGCAGCTTAAGCCATCTTTGGGCCATTAATCCGTCAGCACAATGGCTATTGTTTCAGGCAAAAAATGCCAACAGGAAGCTTAGGACTGCAACAGCAAGAAAAACAGGCGTGTCGACAATTGCCTGCTTGTGCACTTCCTTTGCAAAAAGTATTTCAATCGTGCCGCAGGCAAAAACCACAAGCTCAATGGCTATTATCCTGCCCCAGCAGCCAAAGTCGGATTCAGCCCCTTTCTCCAGGCTGAAGGTGCAAATTGACTTCCCAAAAGAGTAGAACATGGAGCCGGAGTTTTCTGTAAATGTAAACTTTGCAAATGAGGCAAGGAAAATGCCTGCCAACAGGCCTGTGAATAAAAGAGTCAGAAACCTGTTGTCGCCTTTGCCTCCTCCGTGGTGGGACGCCATAACCAAAACCGGCTTTATTTGCACGTTTGCTGTTTTTCTTTCAAACTATTTTGCCAAACCTGCCTAAATGCAAACATTTTATTATTTTTTCCTTAATGCAAGGAATAGGTGGTCGTAGTCGTAGGGGGCAAGTTCTATTTCCCGCATGACATCAAAGTCCTGCCCAAGCTGCTTTTTGACCATCGCAAACACGTCCTGGGGCCTTGCGGTGACATCGATGCTTTGGGACTTGACGCACAGGTACGCAATGCCGCCTTTTTTCAGAAACATTTGGGAATTTTTTATCAGTATCTGGGCCTGGTCTGGCTGTGCAACATCCTGGTATATAGCATCCACCTTTGGAATTTCAGAGTAGTCCTGCGGCTTTCTTGCGTCAGCCAGTATGGGAAACATGTTTGGTCTTGACTCGCAAACAGCTACAAGGTCCCTCAGGCTCCTCTGTGCAAATTCAACGCAATAGACCTCGCCACCCTTGCCAACAATGTCGGAGATATGGGAAGCTGTAGTGCCAGATGCAGCGCCAAGATAAAGCACTTTGGAGCCGGGGGCAATCTCAAGGCTTCCAAGGCCCTTTTTTATTGCGCCTGCAAGCTTTGAGCGAAACAGGTCCCATACCCTATACTCGCCATTGGTCCCCCTATCTTCAGGCACTCCTTGGCTTTGCACAGGCACTATTTTTTCCCCGTAAACTCTTTTCCCAGGCGCTAGGCTCAGGGTAGCTAGCTTGCCGTCTATCAGGTAAACTGTTTTGAAAACCTGTTTTATCTCCACAAAAGCCACCTGCAAGACATCCCTCATAGCGTGTAGGCCGGCTTGTGCAGCGCATCTTTCACATGCTCAACCAGTACGGAGGGTGTCACAGTCTTGCTTAAAAAAACAAGTCCCTTGTAGCTTTTGCTCAGGTCCTGCCCAAACACTTCTGGCAAACCTATCGCAGAATAAACGATGACTCCTGTCTTTGTCTTTAGCCTTTTCATTTCCTTTAGGACATGGTGGCCTGAAACAACCGGCATCATAAGGTCAACTATGACTAAATCAAAATCTTCCTGTTGCATTTTTTCAAGGCCGGTCTTGGCATCCTTTGCAGCCTGGGTGTTTTTGAAACTCTGTGACTTGAACAAAAGCGTAATGCTGTCCCTAACCTCGGCCTCATCGTCAATTATCAGTATTTTTGCATCCTTTGGACCCATCTGCCCACCTGTGTTGCATTGTGTGCTTTTTCCTAATGCTTCTTTATCGGAAAGGTTATTTTAAATATTGCCCCCTGCGGCCTGTTTGGCTCATAAACCACATCCCCTCCATGGGCCTTAGCAATCTTTTTTGATATGAACAGGCCAACCCCCGTACCAGGCCCCCCGGGGTCGCCCTTGTAAAACTCCTTGAAAAGCTTTTTCATTTGTGTTTTCCCTATGCCTTTTCCAGTGTCAGAAACGCTTACTACTGCGTGCCTGCCCTCCAAGTGCAAGTCGATTCCTACCTCTCCCCTGTCCGTGAACTTAACCGCATTTGAAATCAGGTTGTCAATCGCAAAGGTGACAAGCCTGTCATCGCCGATAATCGCCGGGTCGTGGCCGTTATGCGTATACTTAATTGCGAGGCCTTTCACTGCGGCAAAGTCCTTGTGCAGCTCAAACGCTGTTTTTACAAGCCGCCCCAGGTAAATATCATTTTTTTGTATTTGCCCTCCTCTTTCCATCCGCGAAAGTTGTATTATCTCCTCGATTTTTTTCTTCAGCCTCACAATGTTGTGCTTGAGCATGCGCATGGAAAGTTCCTTCTCATGGCTGTCCAATTGCCCTGAAAACAAGGCTGAAAGGTTCATTTCAACTACGGCAAGGGGGGTTTTTAGTTCATGGCCTATGTCAAACAGATACTGGTTCCTTGTCTTTTCCAGCTTTTTGAGCCTCTTATTCGCTTCAAGCAAGGCCCTTGAATTTTGCCTCACCCGCTCCTTCAAAATCCGCTTGTGCGCCTTTAGCTTTTCGTAACTGGCTTTGCCCATGCAACAATAGTGCCCTAAACAGTTTTTATGCGTTTGCTTGCACCAACTCAAAAGCTAAAAAAAGCCTAAAAAAGAGACGAAGATGTCGGCACTTGTTTTGAATCGGGCCCGGAGGGATTCGAACCCTCGGCTTCCTGATTGCTTCCTTCCTGATCAAGTTGGTGCAATCTGTCTTGCCGCACCAATAAATTGGAATTAAAAGTCAGGCACTCTGGCCAAGCTGAGTTACGGGCCCAATCTGAGGATTATGTTTGTGCATGGGGAATTTTAAAGCCTTATTATTTTGGCGAAGTGTCCTTATTTTTCTCTCTTTCCTGCCAGTGCCACCACGTTGTAAATATCCCACTTCAAATCCTTCTTTTTCTCAAGCTCGCCGTGCATTTGGCTAACAAGTGCGGCTTTGGCTGCCTTGTACTTGTCAGGAGGAAGCACAGCGTTTCCTATGGCATTTCTTATATTTTTTACATTGAAGCAGAACATGGAGTCGTGGACGTTTTCACAGTTATGCCCAAAATACAGGTCAGAGCAGTAGCCGCAGCAGTCAATTTCAAAACAGCGTGTCTGCTGGGTGCAAGAGTAGATGTTTATGCAATGATTCGAGTCAAACGGCGAGTCGCAGCCAAAAAGATACTGGCAGCTTCGCGGCCAGAATGAGTAGCCGATGTACTTTGAATACACAACCGCCGAAGACCTGTAGCAGCTTGCCGAGTCGACGGAAATAGTGGACTCAATTATGTTTGTGTTTGTCCCTTCATCCATTTCCACATTGCAAACAGCGTATTTGAGGTTTTTGGCATAGTCGTCTGTTGAAAATGCAACGTTAGTGCCGGACTTTGCAGATTTTCTGAAATAAACCGGGTCAGACATTTCCTTTAACCAGGCCGCATATGCTGAAAGTTCCCCAACTGGTTTTCCTAGAATAATGCCACAGGCAAGTTTCCAGCGCTTGTCCAGCTCGCCATACACTTCATTTGCATTGCCCTCGTTATCTATTTTCATGGTATCAATCTAACTAGTACCATCAAATCTTATAAACAGTTGTTGCCCAGACTAGATTATGTCATTTATCCATCCAAACTCACTTCTTGAGCCTAAGGAAAATATAAGGCTTGGAAAAAACGTCTACATTGCCGCATTTGCCTGTCTGCGGGCTGACGAAGGCGGAATAATAATTGGCGACAACACAAGTGTACAGGAGTCGTGCGTTGTTCATGGAGCCAACCCTGGTGTTGAAGCTGGCGCTGGAGCTAGTGCTGGGGTTGAAATAGGCAAAAATGTTACTGTTGGGCATGGCGCAATAGTGCATGGCTGCAAAGTCGGGGGCAATGTGCTTGTTGGCATGAATTCAACCCTTCTGACTGGGTGCATTATCGGCGAGTGGTCAATAATTGCCGCAGGCGCTGTTGTGCTTGAAGGGCAAATAATCCCTCCAAAAAGCCTTGTGGCAGGCGTGCCTGCAAAAATCCTGCGCCAGACAAATGAAAAAGACAGGGAGCTTATCAAAGCCGCGTGCGAGAACTACTTAAGCAAGCTGAAGAAGATGGGAAAATATGAAGGATAAGCGCTTTGCTTGTTCTTTGTGCCAGTCTTGCCTTTTTACCTTCTAATTACCTTGGCATTCTTCCACAGCAGCTCAAACTTTTTCCTGTACGCGTTTGCCGTGCGCCTGCTTTTAATGGTAATCACGTGCACTGGTTCGGAGAATATTACAATTGCCACCTTGTCCCCGAAAACCTGGAAAGATGTTGCGGAATCAAAGTATTTTTTCGGCAAAGCAGCATAAGTAGTCGTTTGTTTAGGGGCTGGCAAATACGTTTCGCCTTCGCATACAAGCACGCGCTCCTTTAGTCCTTCGCGCTTGAGTGCCTCAAACAGCCGCTCTACTGCAAGCCTGTCAGCTTCCATAAATTTGCGCTCGTCTACGCCAACAAGAAGCGAGTCGCCCCCAAGCCTTTTCATTGTCTCAACATAATCGGCAAAGTGCGCCCTGATTGCCCGTTTGCCGCCATAGACAACAACCTCGCATTCCTTCTCCTCGGTTTCATATCTTTTCAGCTGTTTTTCCAATTCCCCCAAACAGTCGAGTTTTTCCTGCATATAATCGCGAATGCCGCCAATGCTTCTGCCTTTGTAAAATGTTTTTCCGTTAAGGTTGGAGGAGCCAGCAAGCCCCTTCTCTTCAAG
>VGKX01000086.1 GCA_016866895.1 Candidatus Parvarchaeota archaeon | reverse complement strand
TTTAAGCAAGGCAAGCCAGGAAGACTCACCACATGCAAAAATATACGACAATGCACTTGACAAGGCATTTGCAATTTGCCTGAAAGAGGGCGGTCTTTTTAACACACTTAGGGGCGTAAATCTTCTTGGCGTGCCGGCAAATGTGAAAACTTTCATGCTGTCTGAATACACAAGCAAACTTGAGCGTGCCGCAAAAACCCCACTTGAAAAAATAGCTAAGGCAGCACAAAAAGGCAGGACAAATTCCCTAAGCCCAATAAACCAGAAAAAATTGGAACAAATCTCAAGATTGGCGGACGACCTTTCAATAATCGTTAGTCTATCAAATGAGCAAAATTCAGTATTTTATAATATTAATATCCAAGGCAGCGATAAAGCCAAGAAACTTGTCGAAGAGCTGCGCTCTGTGATAAACGCCATTTCAGAGGTGGTGCGCGCAAAGCCTGCACGTGAAATTATCAGGGCTCACAAGCATGCAACTACAAACAAAGGCGGCAAGCCACAATTTTTGCTTCCAAGCGTTAGATTACCTGTAAAGTAAGAAATCGGCAAAAAATAATCCAGGCCAAGATAATTTTGAATTAGGGGAGGCAAAGCAAGAAAAAATATTACTTTTCTTTCTTAAAGCGAATCTAGTTTAACTTTTCTTTGCCCTTCACTTCATCATGGTCTTTCCCTATTTTGCCTTTTTATTTTTGATTATAACACATGCTCTTATCTTGTTTGCTCCAGATGTCCATTTTGGTCATCTAGTATCAAGACACTCTCAGTGGTTAGTTGTTTTTGCTAGGTCTGAATAATTCAGTTCTAGTGCAAACAGGCTTTTAAACTTTTTTGTGCAAATAACATCGTGGAAAATGTCTTCCAGCGCAAATACAAGCTTGCTACCGCAATACTCTCAGATGTTGCGGATTGTGCCAATTGCAAGCTTATCCTGGTCGGAGGCACGGCGCTTGCGCTTTTCTACTTGCAGCATCGGGTGAGCGTGGATCTTGACTTTGTGCCTGTTTCCGGGGATGATGCGAAACTCAAGGAAGAGCTGAAGGGATGTCTTTCTAAGAAGGGTTACCGCGCTCAAAGAGGGGCATTCACAAACCAGTTTGTTGTGCAATCAGAAAATGCGAGTGTCAAAGTTGAGGTTTTCACTCCAGATGAAAATATCGAAAAAACGGAAAAGCGCATTTTTGGCGGTAGGGAAATCCTAGTTGCATCTTTAGATGATTTGCTCAGCATGAAATCAGGCACCTATTCTCGGCGCAAAAAAGCGCGCGACCTTTTTGACGTGGTTGCCATCCTTCTAAATACTGGCAATGGCTTATCGCGTGCCGAACAAATGGTAAAGGAGCACGGCATCCCGGAAGATGAAGCAGAACTTCTGGACATGGTTCCTGATGAAAAAGTGCTTCAAGCTTTCAACAAGGTGATTAATAAATGAAAATCATTCCCGGGCAGTCAATAAGTTTCATGCAGTTGTTTTCCCAAGGAATTCCAAAGAGGGAAATCTTGGACATGGCAAAGAATCTTTATTTATTTCCAACCCCCTTCAAGGGCATCTATTATGTCCCAAGCAACGATGAACGGCGGGGGTGGCTTGTGGAAAAGCCCCCCGTTGCAATGCGCCAGGCAATGGGCATATACCTTAGCACAAGCAAGTTTTACTATTCTTGCGCAACTGCCGAGGAATTCCACGGCATCTCCTGGCATCCATCTTCCGAATTGCACGTTGTTAATTCTGTGCGCTCGGGAAAAATTGACTTGCAGGTTCGCATAGGCCGAAACAGGCTCAAGAAGACCTGGAGGGCAAAGCAGGTGGCGCGCATACTTGAATTTTTCCCAGGCATTATCATCTTCCACAAGGTGCCAAGCATCGATGGCGCAAAATTCAAGGACACGCCTTACGGAAGGTTTGCAACTCGCAGCCAGATTCGGATTGACAAAAAGAGATTCAGGGAAAAGTAGCTTCTGGATTTGCAACCTGCTTTTATCTTACGGCTTTTTAGCCTAGCCTTATTTTCCCCAGGTTTGCGTTGTCCTCGCCTTTCCCTCGGTTTACTTACGCTATTCCTATTTTGCCTAACTTATTTTTACTTTGCCGCTTTTCACATTTTGCCTGATTATTTCGGCAAGGTCAAGAATTTTCAGCCGCTCCTGCGCCCCGTCGTTTCTATAGCGGACTGTGACTGTGCCGTCTTCAAGGGTCTGATAATCAACTGTCAGGCAGTAAGGAGTCCCGATTTCATCGGCCCGCGCATACCTCCTGCCAATGCTTCCAGACTCGGAATACATCACATCATAGCCCAGGCTTGCGCGAAGCAACTGGACAACTTCCTTGGCTTTTTCAGCCAATCCATCCTTTTTCATCAAGGGGAAAACTGCAACTGTGAAAGGGGCAATGTGGGGCGGGAAGTCAAACCACTCCCAGTCTTTTTCTTTGGATTTGTCCCTAAAGCAGTGTTCAAGAATGCACCAAAACAGCC
This sequence comes from Candidatus Parvarchaeota archaeon, assembly GCA_016866895.1. Classification (NCBI taxonomy): domain Archaea; kingdom Nanobdellati; phylum Candidatus Parvarchaeota; species Candidatus Parvarchaeota archaeon. The sequence continues at coordinate 2,726 of VGKX01000086.1, read as the reverse complement.
TGTCAACACCAAGGGACGGCTCAACAACATGCGGCATCACCTTTGCCTTTTCCTCCTCCACAAAAACCGACAGGTCTGTGCCAGACATCTTTGAGTGCGCAGACAGGTCATAGTCTGTCCTGTAGGCGTTTCCAATAGTTTCAATTATTCCGTACGAAGTTTCTACCTCCATGTCAAAATTGCCGCCAGAATAGTGCGGTGTTTCAGCTGCCCCAAGCTTTCTCATCCAGAACTTTTCATACGGCAGGCCGAGGGACAAATAAAACTCAAATTCCTTGGCAATAAAATACGCAAGTATCTGGTTTGGAATTGTGCCGTCAGACAAAAAGCCGCCTGCCGTTCCCTCTTTTGCTGCCTTGCCATCCAGTGCAATCCTAATCTTAGTGTCCTTATACTTCTCAAATCCCTCAATTTGAGGGCTTTTCGGGTTGAAAAAATACTCGATTTCCATTTGCGTGAACTCGCGCAGCCTGACTAGGCCCTGGCGCGGGGAAATCTCGTTTCTGAATGATTTTCCAACCTGCCCTATGGCAAGGGGCAGCTTGCCGCCATAATTCCTGAAAATCCGCGGAAAATCAAGGAAAATTCCCTGGGCCGTTTCAGGCCTTGCATACGCTGTATTGCCTTCAATGGGTCCGATATTTGTCTGGAACATGAGATTGAACCAGCCGACGCCTTCAAATTCCCCGCCGCACTGCGGGCATTTCACGCCAATCTCCCTTATCTTTTGCTCTAGCTGCTTTGGGTTGAGCCCCTCAAGGATGCCTTCCTGCGCCCCATCTCCCTGCGTCAAACCATCCTTTCCAGCCTTTTTTCTTGCCTCCTCAATGAGGTGGTCTGCCCTAAACCTGTTCTTGCACTTTGCGCAGCCGACAAGCGGGTCTGCAAAATTTGCAGCGTGGCCAGATGCCTTGAGCACAATTTCAGGCAGTATCTGGGCAGTTTCTACTTCCAGAAAACCGTCCTGCTTCAAAAATTGCCGCCTCCATTGCTCCTGTATCTTATGCTTGAGCAGCACTCCTGCCGGCCCATAATCGTAAAACCCGGATGTCTGCGTGTAGACCTCGTTTGAGGGCAGCAAGAATGAGCGCTTTATCGCAATTTCCATCAACTTTTGGAACAACGGCATTTAAACACACCTTTAGGAGCAAACTGCACTTGGGTTGTCTTTTGGCCTTGCAGCGTTCTGGCTTCCTTGTTGGTTTTTGCTGCTGCAAACTAATTAAATATGCTTATAAGCCCCTAATGCCAAATATCAGACCTGTTTGCGGGTAAATTCAGGCATGAATGCAGAGTTGAATGCAGAGGTAAACACAGACTCGCGTTTGCCAGGGTTTATTATCTTGATTTCTAGTTGTGTTTTTAGGGTGATTCAAAATGGTTGACCAAAGGCGTTATCTTGAAAAGGCAAAGCTTGCAGTCAAATCGGCTTTGGTAAAGCGCGACAACCTGCTTGCCTTCACCGTAGCCTCTATAGAGGACATTAATAAGACAGCCAACCTGCTTTTTGAGCGGATGTCTGAGTGGTATGGGGTATATTTCCCTGAGCTGAAGATTTCAGAGCCGCAAAAATTCTGCGAGTTTGTGGTTGCGTTTGACAAAAACGAGCCAAGCGAGTCCGCCCTTCGCCCTATTGTCGGCGAGCGGGCGGTTGAATTTGCCCAAAAGGCAAAATCCAGCATGGGCATACAGCTGGAAAAACCGGACTTGGACGAAATCCAGGCACTTGCAAGGCAGATTCTTGGCCTCTATTCGCTTCGCGAGGAGCTTGAGACCTACCAGCAAAGCCTTGTGTCAACCCTTGCCCCAAACGTTTCGTACCTGTGCGAGCCTGCACTTGCCGCAAAGCTGGTTGCCTCTGCAGGGGGCGTCGACAAGCTTGCCTTGATGCCTTCAAGCACAGTCCAGGTCCTTGGCGCTGAAAAGGCCCTGTTCAAGCACCTTCGCTCAGGCTCTGCCCCGCCAAAGCACGGCATCATTTTCCAGCACGCGCTCATCTCATCATCACCGCGCTGGTCAAGGGGCAAAATCGCCCGCGCGCTTGCGACAAAAATCGCAATAGCGGCAAAAGCTGACAGCTTTACAAAAAACTTCATAGCAGAAAAACTGAAGGAAACATTCGAGGCGCGCGCAAAGGCCGTGCTTGCGCAAAAGCCTCCAGAGCCAAAGCCCCAGCAGCAAGCCGCACAGGGCAGTAAACCGATGGGCGGCGGATTTTCAAGAGGCGGCGGCTTTGGTGGCAACAGGTTTGGCCAAAACAGGGGCCCTGGACAAGGCGGCAGGGATGGAGGCCAGGGCAAGGGCGGGTTTGGGAAAGGCAAGCCTGGCTTTAAGCGCAGATGGTAGCTTGTAATCGAGTTGCCAGGAATTTTGCTTTTGGCAAGCAGGTTTTCCAAATCGGTGAATTCAGATGAAGCTTCTTGCAATTGCCGATTTGCACGCAGAGGAAGAAGTCCTCGACAGGCTGCGCATGCACGCAACCAAGGGCAATTATGGCTTTATCCTGGTTGCAGGGGACATAACAAACAGTGAAGGCCCGGTTTCATATGCACTTGAGCTAATAGAAATACTTGGAAAGCAGGCCTATTACGTTCATGGGAACAACGACAATTTGCAGGTCCAGCATGCCCTTGAGTCAACCGGCAGGTCTGTCCATGCAAGAAAGACTAAGATTGGGAAATGGAATCTGGCAGGATTTGGCGGGAGCAACAAAACCCCTTTTGCAA
>VGKX01000085.1 GCA_016866895.1 Candidatus Parvarchaeota archaeon | reverse complement strand
TGCTGATAATACGTGCAGAGGGCGTTCTTGGGCTTATCGAAATTCCGGGAATTGCCGGAAATGCGATGTCATATGCAAGAATTGCTGCAGTAGGGGTGGCGGGCGTTGTGCTTGCCGAAAAGATAATCAACGATTTGGTCGTAAGCGGCGTGCTTGTAAAGCAGGCAAACCCTGTTGCTTTTGCAATAGTCTTTGTGATAGCAGCGATTTTGCACATCATGAACACCTTCCTTGCAATGTTCGAGAGCATGGTGCAGGGGGCAAGGCTGAACCTGGTTGAGTTTTACAGCAAGTTCTTCCACGGAGGGGGCAGGAAATTCAGCCCGCTTAGGGCTCAGAGGGTTTACACGAAATATTCATCTGCTAAAAACAGCTGAAAAACAGCCAAAGGAAAAAAATCTGGATAAAAAGAAAAATAGAATAAAAATTGAAAAATAGAGGTGTGGAAATGGCGGAAATCGGAACTGGTATCATTGCATTTGCATCCGCATTTGCAATTGGATTGAGTGCAATAGCAACAGCATGGGCGCAGGCAACAATTGGCGCTGCAGCCATGGGCGTTATCGCCGAAAAGCCGGAGGAGGCCTCAAAGCTCCTTGTTTACATAGCGCTTCCTGAAACCATCATCATCCTTGGTTTTGTGGTGGGCTTGCTGCTCTCGTTCAAAATCGGCTAGGTAAGGCGGTTTTGGATTAAATTCACAGGCAAATGACATAACAGGCGCGCAAGGCACTGCCTTGCAGCCTGAGCTTTGCCTGCGGCTGGAGTGATTTGATGGGCCTAGACGAACTAGAAGACGAGATACTGAAAAAAGCCAGGCACGAGGCCAAGGAAATGGCCGAGGATGCGCAAAGCGAGGCATCCAAATTGCTGGACGAGGCAAGAGCCAGGGCAAAGGCTCAAGTCGAGCACGAAGAGAGAAGCGCTGTTGATGGCGCAGCTGAGCAGTCTGCAGAAAGGACAGCTGCTGCAAGGCTTGAGGCAAAGAAAATAGTTTCAGACGGCAGCGAGGCTGCAATAAGCGCTTCAATGGACCAGGTGTGGGAATGCTTGTGCGAGACGAAAAAATCCAAGGCATACCCTCAGATTCTCAAGTCGCTTGCCACAAAAGGCATCAGGGAACTTTCTGGATATGGAAACTTGGCTGTAAAGGCACAACCACAAGACAGGAAAAATCTTTCAGGCCTAAAGGCAGAGGTTTCCCAGGGTGGCTTTGAAGGTTCAGGCGGAGTGGTTGTCGAGACAAAAGACGGCAGGGTTAGGGCCGATTACTCGTTTGAAAGCATATTTGCCGCAAGCAAGGATTCAATCAGGCGCGATGTGCACAACGAGTTGTTCGGACGGGGAAGGAAGTAGGAGCCAAAAGAGGGCAAGTTAAGGGGTAATGGATTGGTGGATGGATTTTTCAAACTTGGCCTGAATGCAGGCAGGGGGCTTGCGCAATCTGCAGTTGCAAAAGTAGCAGGCAGGCTGCAGTTTTGGCCAATAGTTTACGGCTACTCAAATGCCAGGCTGCATGCAATGAAGAGCCTGCTTATGGGGCCTGCACAGGTGGAGGAGCTTTTGGCAGCCTCAAACATGCAAGGCATGATACAAGTCCTTGAAAAATCCGGATACAAAGAAGACATTGCCGCATATTCCCTAAAATACTCGGGCTCGCAGCTAGTCGAGCATGCAATTGGGAGGAATTATGCGAGGGTGGCAAAAAAAGTCCTTGGGTTTACGCCAAAAGATGGAAGGGAAACCGTTGAGGGCTACCTGGAAAGATACGACGTAAACAACTTGAAGGCCATACTTGTTGGAAAATATCTCAAAAAGCCCAGGGCTCAAATTGAGGACAAGCTTATACCGGTTGGACAAATGGGGCCGCTTGAAATTTCCCAGCTTCTGGATGCGCAAAGCGTCGAGGATGCACTTGCAATCATCAGGACCCACAGGTATGGCGGGGAACTGTGGGGCATGAGAAGGGAAAGTTTTGAGAGCATACTTGCGGCTTTGGACAGGTTCTACTACATGAACGTTCAAAAAAAGGTCACTTCGACAGACCCCAAGGCCCAAGGCGTGCTAAGGCTTCTCAAAACAGAGCTTGACGGGAAAAACGTGTCAACTATAATGAGGTGCAAGAAAAACGGGCTTGAAAAAAGCAAGATTGCGGATTTTGTGATAGACAGCGGGAACTTTACGACAAGGGAAATCGGGGAAATGATTGAGGCTGACGGGATTGGCGGGGTTGGCTCAGTTGCTGCAAGAAGATACTGGCTTGGAAAGGCAAATGAGCGGTTTGCACAAACTGGAAGAGTGTCTGAATTTGAGATTGAATTTTCAAGAATAGTTGCAAGCATCGGCCTGCAGGAATTCAGGAAAAGCACACTGTCAGTCGGGGCAATTGTTGGCTTTTTGATGATAAAGGGAAACGGAATGAACAATATTGGCAAGATTGCACAGGCAAAAGAGTTCGGGCTGCCTGCCCAAGTTATCCGCGAAATAATAATTGAGACTTGAGAATTTTGGGATTTTGAACTGGCATGACAGCTACATGAAAAGCGTGGGAATATGGATGCAGCAAAAAGCTCTGGCGAAGCGGGCGGGATTGACGCAGGGAAGCTGACCGACAGGATTGCGGTAGTTGGAGACACGACATTTGCATCCGGCTTTCGGCTTGCAGGTATTGAAGACTGCTACATTGTCGAAGAAAGCGGAGTTCAGGAAAAAGTGGTGCAGCTACTTGACGGGCAGGACTACGGGATTGTCATTCTTTCAGAGCGGTCTTTGGAGAGCTTTGAGTGGAGGGTGAAAAAGAGGATTGAGGCTGCGGCAAAACCGGTTGTTGTTGCGATTGCAGACAAGACCGGGCCAATAGAGCAGTCAGAGTCGCTTGCAAAGCTTATCAAAAGGGCAATAGGATTTGACCTGATGAAGAAAAAATGAAAAAGGAAAGGCAAGAAGCTTAGAAGTAAAGTAAGTTTGCGCGATTGCAATTTTGAGGTGTGGACAATGGGCGTTCTTGAAAAAATAGCAGGACCGGTGGTAGTAGCAGGCGGCATGAGCGGCGCAAAAATGTACGACGTGGTCAAGGTAGGCAAGGCAGAGCTTACCGGGGAGATAATCAAGATAGTGGGGGAATTTGCCACAATACAGGTGTATGAGGACACTTCGGGCCTTGTCCCAGGCGAGCCTATTGAGTCTACAGGAACGCCACTTTCCGTTGAGCTTGGGCCCGGCTTGCTGAAAAGCATTTACGACGGGATTCAGCGCCCCCTTGAGCTTATCATGGAGAAAAGCAAGGGGCCTTTTATTGCAAGGGGAATTGCAGTCCCATCGATTGACCGCAAGGCAAAGTGGAAATTCAAGGCTGTTGCAAAAAAGGGCGCGCATGTGAAAAAAGGCGACGTGCTTGGCGAAGTGCAGGAAACACAGCTTATTGTGCACAGGATAATGTCGCCAGTTGACGGCAAGCTTGAAAGCATCAAGGAGGGGAGCTTCACAGTAGAGGACACAATTGCGGTTGTAAGCCATGAGAGGCAGAAGACAGAGGTGAAGATGCTTGCAAGATGGCCTGTGCGCAGCTCAAGGCAGTATGCGGAAAAATTTGACCCAAACATACCACTTGCCACAGGGCAGAGGATAATTGATACGTTTTTCCCGATTGCAAAAGGCGGCACAGCCTGCATACCTGGGCCTTTTGGCTCTGGAAAAACAGTCACGCAGCAGGCGCTTGCAAAATGGTCTGACACGCAGATTGTGGTTTACATTGGCTGCGGAGAGAGAGGAAACGAGATGACTGAAGTGCTTTCCGAGTTTCCGCACCTGATTGACCCCAAGTCTGGAAAGCCTCTGATGGAAAGGACAATTCTGATTGCAAACACCTCAAACATGCCTGTTGCAGCCCGCGAGGCATCAATTTACACTGGGATTACCATTGCCGAATACTACAGGGACATGGGATACGACGTTGCGCTCATGGCAGACTCGACATCAAGATGGGCCGAGGCAATGAGGGAGATAGGCGGCAGGCTTGAGGAAATGCCTGGCGAAGAGGGGTATCCAGCCTATCTTGCAAGGAGGCTTGCGGAATTTTATGAAAGGGCAGGGCGCGTGCACTGCCTTGGCGCACCAAAGAGAAACGGCTCCATCACAATTATCGGTGCAGTGTCGCCTCCCGGAGGCGACATATCAGAGCCAGTGTCGCAAAACACGCTGAGGGTCACAAAGGTATTTTTGGCCCTCGACGCATCACTTGCGCAGCGCAGGCACTTTCCTGCCATCAACTGGCTAAAGTCATATTCGCTTTATCTTGACACGCTGGAAGGGTATTACAATGAAAATACCTCTTCGGACTGGACTGTCCTGAGAAAAACTGCAATGGCGCTGCTGCAAAAGGAGTCAGAACTGCAGGAGATTGTGCAGCTGGTCGGCCCTGACGCGCTTCCAGAAAAGGAGCAGGTCGTACTCAACTCCACAAAGATGATTAGGGAGGACTTCCTGCAGCAGTCTGCATTCCACGAGATTGACACTTATGCATCTTTGAAAAAACAGTACCTGATGCTGCGCAACATCATAAGGTTCCATGAAAAGTCCCTTGCAGCAGTTGACCTTGGGGTGCAGCTAAAGAACATCCTTGGGCTCAAAGTCAGGGAAAAGGTTGCAAGGATGAAGGAGATCCCTGAAAAGGACCTCAAGCATATTGAGGAGATTGGCGGCCTCATAGACTCGGAATTTGACGAGGTTGCAAAAAAGAAGAATTAGGGCGATAGAATAGATAGTGGCAAAATAAGAAAAAGGAAAAGAATGGGGAATTTTGACTGATATTTTGAAAGGTGATTTCAATGAAGGAATACCAGACAGTCACGCAGATTGCAGGGCCGCTTGTGTTTGTTGAAGGAGTGAGCGGCGTTGGCTACAACGAGATTGCGCAAGTCACGCTTCCTAGCGGCGAAAAGAAGCTTGGGCAGGTGCTTGAAGTCTCAAGTAATGTTGCAGTCGTGCAGCTTTTTGGCGCAACTTCAGGCCTGAACACAACCCAGACAAAAGTCAGTTTTATTGGCGAGACGATGCAGCTTTCAGTCTCAACCGATATGCTGGGCAGGGTTTTTGACGGACTTGGCAGGCCTCGCGACAAGGGGCCTTCCATAATTGCCGAAAAAAGGCTTGACATTAACGGGGCTGCAATCAACCCTTATTCGCGCGCAGTTCCCCGGGACTTTATCCAGACTGGCGTCTCAACGATTGAT
>VGKX01000084.1 GCA_016866895.1 Candidatus Parvarchaeota archaeon | reverse complement strand
AAGACAAGATTATTGATGGCATTACAAACGTACAGGACAGGTCCGACAAGGCAGGCTTGGAAATAGAAGTAGAAATACGAAAGGATGCGAACCCTGAACTAATTCTTAACCAGCTTTACGCACATTCCCAGCTCGAGGACTCTTTTGGAATAATTAATCTGGCCCTGGTTGGCGCAGGCCCAAAAGTTCTGTCGCTGCGCCAAATGCTGGACGAATTTATCAGGCACAGGCAGACAGTAACAAGAAACAGGTGCGTGTTTGAGCTTCAAGTTGCCAATGACAGGTCCCACATACTTGAAGGCCTTAAGGTTGCCCTAAGCAATATTGATTCCATCATCAAGGCAATAAAAGCCTCCCCAAACACTCTGGCCGCAAAGCAAACACTCATGTCAGGATATAATCTCTCGGAAAAGCAAGCAGTGGCAATTCTTGACATGAAGCTTTCAAGGCTCACCGCACTTGAGCAGGATAAAATTGATTCAGAGCACAAAGAATTGCAACAGACTATTTCAAACCTCAATAAAATCCTCTCGGACGAAAACGAAATACTCAAGATAATTTCTGAAGAAATGGACGACATAAAAGCCAAGTATGCCACGCCAAGAAAGACCCAAATAATGCAGGATGACGGCCAAATCCAGGACGAGGACTTGATACAACGAGAGACGGTTGCAATCATAATCACGGAATCAGACTACATAAAGCGCATCCCCATCGCAGAATACAGATCCCAAAAAAGAGGCGGAAGGGGGGTAATAGGCACAGAGACAAAGGAGGACGACAAGATAAAAGACCTGATAATTGCAAACACGCACGACTACATGCTGTTTTTCACAAACCAAGGGGAGGTTCACTGGCTGAAAGTCTACCAGATACCTCAAAGCAGCAGGTACGCAATGGGCAAGGCAATCATTAACCTCCTGGAAATCAAGGAAGAGAAAATAAGCGCAACCATACCAATTTCAAAATTCAAAGAGGATGAATTTCTTGTCATGGCCACAAGCAAAGGCATTGTGAAAAGAAGCTCGCTGATGGAATATTCCAGGCCAAGAAGGGGCGGCATCAGGGCTATTACGCTCAAGGAAAACGACACTCTTATAGGCGCAATGAAGACCGATGGGAAGCGGACAATAATCCTGGGCTCAAAGCACGGTATGGCGATTCGCTTTGACGAAAATGAAATAAGGGAGATAGGCAGGACGGGGCAAGGGGTTATTGGCATGAGGCTTGAAGAGGGGGATGAAGTGATAGGAATGGCCCTTGACACATATCCAACACTTCTGACAGTAACCGAAAACGGCTTTGGAAAGCGGACAAGCCTTGACGAATACAGGGGGCAGGGAAGAGGGGGCAAAGGCGTAATCACAATTAAAACAGAGGGCCGCAACGGGAATGTTGTTAGCATCCTCACTGTTTCTGAAGAACAGGAAATAATTATGCTGTCAAGTGGCGGAAAGGCAATACGAAGCCCAGTAAAAGACATATCCGTCATAGGAAGGAACACGCAAGGCGTCAGGCTCATGCGCCTTGATGAAGGTGAAAAGCTAACGGCAGTTGAACGGATTCTTAATGGCAATGGAACACATGCCGGAGGAGAAGTGGAGACTGCAGGAAAAGACCCTAAGCCCGAAGATCAGAACCCACAAGTTCAAAGCATGGGACAAGACACGCCGCCAACAAATAGTCCTGCGCCAAAAAGAGACAATATAATTATTGCCTGAAAGTTGTTTGAAAAGTTTTGCATTGCCCTAGCCGGCTTATTTTTTCTTCAGCCCAAAATGCCAGTAATCCTCTCCTTCGCAGAACTTTCCTGTAATAAATTCATGCGAATAGCCTTGCCGTTCAAGCATTTTTCTGTTTTGCTTGTTTCTTAATTCCTTTTTTGAAAAATAGTGAAGGCCGTCATCAAGTTCAACGCACCAATGCCTTTTTCCATAGACTTTCGAGAGGAATTCTGATTGCAGCTCCAGACTGCTTCCAAATCCATGTTTTTTAGCTGCATTTGATAAAACAACAAAATTCACATCAGTGGTAATCTGGGTCCCGAATTTTCTTGCAACATTGAAATTCCAAAAGTCTTTAGGTTCGCTGGTTATTTGCGAATAGGCAGAAAAACCATAATCAAAAATGTCCGCCCTGCCGTTTTCCTTCAAGCATTTTGATATGATTTTCAGATTTTCAATGCAGCCATTGTTATATGCCACGAAATAGCCATCTGGAAGCCAAGGCTTGCCTGCAAAAGGAGTTCTTTGGGCTTTAGGCCCAAATTTCCTGAATTTGCAGTCCGGGCCAATTATGACTTCCTTCAAAACCTCCGCATCATTGCACAACATCTGTGCAGGCAAATCATCATACATTTCATTTGAAACAACGTAATCGAACTTGCCTATTCGCGAATATGGGAATTTTTTCGAGTAGGCAAGATTGACGCGACAGAACTGCAAAATGTGCCCAAATCCAAGCCTTGAAAGCTTTTCTTTTGCCTTTGCAAGAAGGGGGGCAGAAAAATCGCAAAGGCAGTATTCTATGCTTGCAAATAGCGGACTTCCAACAATATTCTTCAGATTTTTCAAAAAATGTGCAGCAAAATCGCCTTCGCCAACCCCAAATTCTGCAATCCTGAATACGGCTGGAGGGTGATTTGCGTTTACTTGGTTTGGGATTTTTTTCTTAATGAGTTGTGCTGCAATGATGGCGCATGCCCTGGCTGTTTTCCCACAAGCACCGGAAGTTGTCTTAAAATCATAATAAATCCTGGTTTTAGGGTCACAGTAATATTTTTTGTTTGCACGACTGATTAGTTTTGAAAAATGCATTGAATAACCTTGGATTTGGGAACAGGGTAAAATCGGATTTGGCTCGCTTATCTGAACATCGAATCAAACAAACCTTTTTTCTTCTCAAGGCCCTCAAGCTGCCTGATTAGTTCCTTTTGTTTTTCAGACAGGTTTTTTGGCACATCAATTGCGATTTTGACATACAAATCCCCCCTTCCCTTGCGGCCAAGCTTGGGCATCCCCTCACCTTTAAGCCTGAGTACATCGCCTGCCTGAGTGCCTTGGGGTATTGTAAGGCTCAGTTTTCCATCCAGCCCTTCGATTTGAGCAGTTGAACCCAGGGCCGCTGTGCCAAATGAAACCCTGAGATTTGTGTGCAAATCGTCCTCATCCCTTGAAAAACGCGGGTTTTCAGAAACGCCAACAACAACGTACATGTCTCCGCTTCCCGCCCGACCGGAGTTGCCCATCCCGGCAACCCTAAGCGTAGTGCCATCCTCAACACCTGCAGGAATTGTGACTGTTATTGTTTCCTCTTTTCTCTCCTTTCCCTTTCCCCTGCAATCTGCACATTTATTTCCTACAATGCTTCCCTCTCCCCTGCATGCCGGACAGGTGCCAACACTAACAAATCTGCCAAATCCGCCAAGATTCTGGACTTGCTGAACCCTTCCCTGCCCGCCACATGTGCCGCAATTTATCCTGTCAGAACCAGGTTCAGCTCCGCTTCCAGAACACTTTTTGCACAATGTGTCATGTTCGACCCTTATTTGTTTTTTTGCTCCCCTGAACGCTTCATCAAGGCTGATTTCAACGTCGGCCCTCAGGTCCTCCCCTTTTCCCCCCTGCCGCCTTCCAAATCCTCCCCTTGAGCCGCCAGTTGAAAAACCGAACATTGAAGAAAACACATCATTGAATCCCCCTGAGCCAAAACCCATTTTGGAGAACACGTCTTCAAAGTCCCCAAAATTTGCGCCCCTGAAAATATCCTCCTGGGAATAGCGCTGGTCAAAGCCCGCATGCCCGTACTGGTCATAAGTTGACCGCTTTTGCTTGTCTGAAAGGACCGCATATGCCTCTGAAATTTCCTTGAATTTCTCTTCGGCTCCAGTGTCCTTGTTTCTGTCTGGGTGGAACTGGAGTGCAAGTTTCCTGTATGCCTGCTTTATCTCATCGGCACTGGCATTTTTTGACACGCCGAGTATTTCGTAATAATCTCTTTTTGTTGCCAATATATGCGCCCCTCAAATTGAATTTACTGAACTAGTCGTTCTGACTATTCCTTTTTGAATTCGGCATCGTGCACGTTGCCACCTTGACTTGCTGAGCCGCCACCCTGACCCCCAGTTCCATAAGTAGGGCCGCCTTGCCAATCCCCGCCGGCGCCACCCGCACTGCCCGCCCCAGGGCCCCCTCCTTGGTTGCCCGGGCCCTGTCCTGATTGTTTGTACATGTCAGCCCCGACTTCCTGGAGTATTTTTTTCAAGGCATCAAGTTTGCCTTTGAGTTCCACAGAATCTTTCCCAAGGCTTGCCCTGACTTCTTCTACTGCCTTCTTCACTTTTTCAGCCTTGTCTGCAGGTATCTTATCCTTGAACTCTTCAAGTGTCTTTTCGGCAGTGTACGCAAGGGCTTCGGCCTCATTTTTTAGCTCCGCACTCTCCCTTTTCTTTTTATCCTCATCGGAAAACTGTTCCGCATCTTTCATTTTTCTCTCGATTTCAGACTTGTCCATTTTGTGCGGCGCGACTATCTGCATTTTATGCTCCTTTTTGGTTGCCATGTCCTTTGCAGAAACATGCAAAATGCCATTTGCGTCAATGTCAAAGGTCACCTCGATTTGAGGAATGCCCCTTGGCGCAGGCGGAATGCCGACAAGAGAGAAGTTGCCTAGTTCAATGTTGTCTGAGGCCATGGCCCGCTCCCCCTGCAGCACATGGATTTCCACTGATGTTTGCGAATCTGAGGCAGTGGAGAAAACCTGGCTTTTCTTTGTAGGAATTGTCGTGTTCCGCTCAATCAGTTTGGTAAAAATGCCCCCCAGAGTCTCGATTCCAAGTGACAGCGGGGTCACATCAAGAAGCAAGATGTCCTTGACCTCGCCTGCAAGCACGCCACCCTGAATTGCTGCCCCCATTGCAACGCACTCCATAGGGTCTACTCCGCGCTCAACTTTTTTGCCGACCATGCTTTCAACAAACCTCTGGACAACAGGCATCCTTGTCGGCCCGCCCACCATGATAACCTTGTCAATTCCCTCGGCGCTTAGCTTTGCATCAGCAAGAGCCCTGTCAACAGGAGCCTTGCACCGATTGATTATCGGCCTGACTATCTCCTCCAGTTTTGCACGGGTAAGCTTGTGTGCAAAATGGACTGGCCCCTGGGAATTTGCAGAAAGAAACGGCAAATTTATGTCGCTTTCAAAAACAGTTGAAAGCTCGATTTTTGCCTTTTCTGCTGCCTCCCTGACCCTCTGCATTGCCATCTTGTCATTTGT
>VGKX01000083.1 GCA_016866895.1 Candidatus Parvarchaeota archaeon | reverse complement strand
AAGAAAGAAGCCCCCGCTGCAAAGCAGGAGGAAAAGCCTGCTCCGGCAAAGGAGGCCGCACCTGCAGAGGAGAAGAAGGCCGCAAAGCCAAGAAAGCCGCGCGCTCCAAAAAAGGAGAAGCCTGAGGCTGAGGGCCAGGCCAAGAAGGAGTAAACAGGCTGGATGGTTGGGTGTTAATTTATGGCTGACGACGCAATACCTGTTGAAATAGTAGAGGTGCGCGCGAAGACTGGAATTCACGGCGAGGTCTACCAGGTCATGTGCAAGGTGCTTGACGGGCATGACAAGGGCCGCGTAATCAGGCGCAATATCAAGGGCCCTGTGAAAAAGGGCGACATATTGCTGCTTTTGGACACAGAGCGCGAGGCAAAGGAGATCAGGGCAAAGTAGCAATAGCAGTTGACCGGGTGAAAATATGCTTTGTTCATTTTGCAACAACAACGTGGCGAGAGGCACTGGCTTTCTTTATGTCCGAAAGGACGGAAGCCATCTGTCCTTTTGCTCGCAAAAGTGCAAGAAAAACATGCTGAACCTCAAGCGGGTTGGCAAGAAGGTGAAGTGGACTGCCTTTGAGCATGCCACAAGCAAGAAGGGCGGCTCAAAAGCTGCTGCTGGCGCAAAAGGCGCGCAGGCAAAACCTGCTGCAAAGCAAAGCCCCAAATAAGGCTTGGCTTCACTGTGGCGGTAAATTCGGATTGGCACGCCGCCTCCAATCTGCACATTTTTTTATTTTAGTTTATCTGTAAGCTAGTTTTGGACACGGAAGAAAAGCAGGTGATTCTGAGAATGGTTGAAAGGACATTCATAATCCTCAAGCCTGATTGCATGGAAAAGGGGCTTGAAGGAAAAGTTCTTGACAGGATTATTGGCGCCGGGCTAAAACCGGTTGCACTTAGGCTTGCAAGGCTTGACAAGGCAATACTTGATGCGCACTACTTGCACCTGAAGGACAAGCCGTTTTTCCCAGGCCTTGTCAATTTCATGACAAGGTGCCCGGTGATTCTTGGGGTTTTTGAGGGGGAGGGTGCAGTTGAAAAGCTGCGGGCGCTTTGCGGCCCCACTGACTCAAAAAAGGCCGCAAAAGGCACAATAAGGGGCGACTTTGGCACTGACGTGCAGGAAAACATAATACATGCCTCTGACGGCTTGGAGAGCGCAAAACAGGAGATAGAAAGGTTTTTCAGGCCTGGGGAGATTTATTAAGCGGCCCAAGGCTGAAAGGTTGCCAAACTTTTGATTGATTGAAAAAATGTGGCGGGGAAAATGATTCTTCCAAAAGAAGAGATAGAAGAACAAAAAATCGTTTCAGAGTCATTAGGCCAATCCCAGTTCCAGCCATGCGGTGTTGACCTTACCCTCAAGGAAGCGCATGAGTTTGCCGAGGCAGGCTCCGTGGATTTTGACAACTCGGAGCGGGTAATTGCAAAGTCAAGGAAAATCGAATTTGACTCAAAGGGGTATTTGCACCTGATGCCAGGCTCCTACAAGATAATTTTCAACGAGTATGTCAGCATTCCGCAAGATGTGGCCGGCCTTGCATTCACCCGCTCAACTTTGCTTCGAAACGGGGCTGCCATGAATAATGCCGTGTGGGACCCTGGATACCACGGCAGAAGCGAGGCGCTGCTTGTGGTGTCAAACAGGCACGGCATAAGGCTGAAAAAAAATGCCAAGCTTCTCCAGATTGTTTTTTTCAAGCTCACCTGCCCGCCAAAGCAGCTCTACCAGGGAATATTCAAAGGCGAGAACAAATCATAGCCAATACTGCCCGTATTGCACGAATGCTGAAAAAAGAGGGCAAAGGCTAAGTAAAAGGTTGTTGTGTTATGCCTCTTCGCCAGCCAATAGTTGTTGTCATGGGCCATGTTGACCATGGCAAATGTGTAGTCCCCGATACGTTAGTCGGACTGGCAGACGGCACATTTAGGACTGCGAAGGAAATATATGATTCTTGTTTTGACAGCAAAAAAGCAACTGCAATAGATGACGGTATTGTGGTTGAACTTAAGGACGGGCCGGAAATATTCAGTTTCAACGGGGAAAAAATCGTGAGGAAAAAAATTTCCCACGCTTGGAAGCGCAATGCCCCAACCCAAATTGTCAACATTACACTAGCTTCCGGAGATGGCGTTAGCGTCACGCCCGAACACCCGTTTTACGTAGCGAACGGCACTTTCCATGGATGGAAGCCTGCATCTGAAATACAGGAAACCGACTTTGTGTTGGTGCCGGCACTTGTGCCACAAGCAGAACAGGACACCTTTGCACTCAAGGAGAGGCTGATTGAACAGCTTGGCAAGGCAGGCTCGTTTATAGTTTTTGTAGATGAATATGAGGGAAGGGAATTTATTTCCCGTGTCTCTGACTTGAACCTCGAAGAGCTAAAGAGAAACGGATTTTTATCGGCAAGAAATCCACAAGATTGTGCAAGAAAAAAACGATTCCGTCTGCACGATTACCTTGCGCTTTGCAGGCTTCTTGGGTTTTCCAAAGCCCATGCCTACAACATGATACATTCGCTAAAGAACGCCTCGCCAAAACAGAGGGCGGGGCACACCAGCAACCATATACTGCTGCCCAAAACGCTCGAGGATTTTGTGAAGCTTGCGTATGTGATTGGCTGCATACAGGGAGACGGCTCTCTTTACAAAAAAAGAGTTGTATTGCATAACAATGATACAGGCATTCAAGTGCTTTTCTGTAGATATATACGCGAAATCTTCGGAATCGAAGCGAAGGTGGTGAACGGACACACCTGCAAGATGGTTGTCACCAAGGGCGGATTGACGCTTGGACGCTTTCTGGCGGAAGGTTTTGGTTTGCCTTCGGAGGACAAGAGTGCGAGCATTTCAGTCCCGGATGCATTGTGTCTGAACAGGCAGATTTTAGCCGCATTTATCAGAGGATGGTTTGACACGGATGGATACGTATCCCCTTTTAACAACTGCGTCGAGATAACCAGCAAGAGTAGAGAAATCGTCAGGCGAGTTTCTTCCGCGTTGCTATCATTTGGGATATTGAGTTCGGTGTATCGCAAGGGAATTTACTGGAACGTAAGAATTGCAAATAAGCCATACGTGCAGCTATTTCTTGACCTCATCGGTTCAAATTCAGGTTTCAAACGTGGAAGGTTGGCAGAAGCTGCACGGAAAGGTGAGACGAGCAGGATATTTGATATTTCTCCGGTGACTGGCGCCCACGCCTGCAAGGCAAGGATAAGCAACGACGTGCTACCCTATGCCAGCAAATATTCGAAATATGCTAATGTTTCCCGCGGAACTCTGATGAAAATGATCGCAGCCAGCAAGCAGCAGATCTGTGACCCTATTTACGTTGAGGAAAGTGTCAGATTCGTAAGAGTAAGAAAAAAAGAGATTGTTGACCCCCCTTCGGAATTTGTGTATGATTTCACCGTGCCAGATACAAAGAACTTCATTGCCGAACGAATGGTATTGCATAATACAAGCTTGCTTGACAGCATCCGCTCAACAAGCGTGCAAAAGAGGGAGGCCGGGGCAATAACGCAGCACATCGGGGCATCAGAAGTGCCCGAATATGAAATAAAGAACATCTGTTCAGAAGTGATGGGCAAGCTGAACATCAAAATCACAATACCTGGGCTTCTTTTCATTGACACGCCAGGGCATGAGGCCTTCACAAACCTCCGGCTTCGGGGGGGAAGCATTGCAGACATAGCAATTCTCGTGGTTGACATAGCGCAGGGTTTTCAGCCCCAGACAGTTGAGTCCATCAAGATACTTCGGCAGTTCAAGACTCCCTTCATTCTTGCCGCAACAAAGCTTGACTTGGTGGAAGGCTGGAGAAACAGCTCAAACCGCTCTTTTTTGCACGCACTTGAGCAGCAAAGCCCGCAGGTGCAGGCAAGGGTAGACGAAGCAATCTATTCGATTGTTGGAAAACTATATGAGCTTGGGATTGAGGCCGAAAGATTTGACCGCGTCAGCGACTTTACAAAGCAGGCCCTGATAATACCAATTTGCGCAAAGACAGGGGAGGGGCTTGCCGAGCTTTTGCTTTACCTTTCCGGCCTGTCGCAAAAATTCCTGGAGGCGCAGTTAAAGCTTGAGGTCCAAGGCACGGGAAAGGGCACGATACTTGAGGTGAAGGAGGAGCCGGGCCTTGGCACGACAATAGACATCATACTTTATGACGGGACGATTTGCAGGAATGACAGGATAATATTTGGCACCATCAACGGGAGCGCCACAACGCGGGTGCGGGCAATACTCAAGCCAAACCTGCCAGGAAGGGTCAGCGCCGGCGAGGAGAGATTCAGGCAGGTGCAGGAGGCGTCAAGCGCCTCAGGTGTGAAAATATTTGCCCCGGAGCTTTCAAGCGCCATTGCAGGGGCTCCGGTGCTGGTTGTCAGGGAAAAGGACGCGGCGCAGGCCGGGGAAGTCGAGGCGCAGATAAAACACATACTTTTTGCAACCGACTCAAGGGGCGTGATTCTCAAGGCAGACACGCTGGGCTCGGTTGAGGCAATAGTCAGACTTTTGAAGGAGGCGAATGTGAGTGTGAAGAGCGCCACAATCGGCAAGGTAACAAAAAAGGACGTGCTTGACGCAAAGTCCGTAGGGGCGGCTGACAGGTACATTGGTGCCGTGCTTGCATTCAACGTGCCTGTGACAGACGATGCGTCTGCAGAGGCGCAGGCGGGGAAAATTCCCGTCTTCACAAGCAAAGTCATCTACGAGCTTCTGGATAATTACAGGGACTGGGTTGAGCAGGAGAAGAAAAGGGAGAGCCAGGAGTTCCTGCTCAAGCTTGCCTATCCTGTCAAAGTCAAGGTTCTCCCAGGCTGTTTTTTTAGGATGAAAAGCCCGGCCATTTTCGGGGTTGAGGTAATAGGCGGCAAGCTTAGGGCCGACTGCATGCTGATGAGCAGAAGCGGCGTGCAGGTAGGAACTGTCAAAGTCATCCAAAAGGACAAGGAGTCTGTTGGAGAAGCTGCAGTAGGCTCGCAGGTTGCCATCTCAGTTGACCAGGCAATACTGGGCAAGACCATAAGCGAAGGCGACGTGCTTTATACATACATTGACAAAAGGGCGCATGAATCCCTTATCAAGTACTGCCAAAGCCAGCTATCCGCCCAGGACATGGGGCTTCTTTCAGAGATACTTTGCATAACCCACACGAAGCTGCTCTAAGTTGAGTTGGAGCTGATTGGGTGGAAACTGCCAAAGTGGCAAATTGATAAAGGAGCAAATCCGCATGGCTACTCTTCAAGAAGCCTTGATTTTCTAAGAAGGCTTGGG
>VGKX01000082.1 GCA_016866895.1 Candidatus Parvarchaeota archaeon | reverse complement strand
TCTTGCCCTGTCTGCAATAATCTTCATAGTGCAAGGCGGCAGTAAAGTCAATGATTTCGTGCTAGTGCTAATCGCATTTCCAATATTTCTTGTGTTTGGCTTTCTCTGGAGCATCCCCATTATGTTGCTTTATCTGGCTGCAAAATGGGTCGGGAGAAAGGCAGGTGTTTTGCAAGGCTAGTTATTGCTCCTGAAGCTGATTTTTCATTCCAGCTCGCCTAGGGCCTGCTCTATCCTGGATTTGTAAAATCCCTTTGCACTCTCAAGGGTTATCCAAAACACATGGCGAAGCACAAGCCTGTGCATGTCGCTTCCGAGTTTTCCTACCTGCACCATTATGTCAAAGCGCTTTTTGTCGGCAAGTTCCTGCACCCTTTCAAGAAGCTGCCCAAAGGCGGCCTGCGTGCAAACCAAGTTGCTTTTGGCAAGGGAAAGCAGCTGGTTGCATGCCTCAAGCTCCAATCTCCTTTAGCGCTGCATTTATCCTGCCGACTATTGCCTCGCTTTTCACCTCATCCCTGTGGCATTTGAGTATGTGGGCGATTATCACACTTCCGCTTTCGTCTACAAGATTTCCAATGCCTGAAAGTATGTGGTACTGATGGCGCTTCAATATGTTTTCAGTCTGATTCATTATCTCTTCAATTGCGGCAAGCGACGCAGTACCCTTCTCCTTTGCAATTGACAACAGTGATGAAAAATTGCCAAGCGCACCAAGCATGCCAACGGCCTGGATTGCAACCTCCTCGCTTGCGGCTTTTTTTGCAATCATGGTAAGAACGCCTGCCTGCGGGAGAGCTATTTCACTTGGATTTGGTGCAGTCTCAAGCCTTTTTTTGACATCTGCTATTTCAGCAAGTTGCTTTCCTGCAAGCTCCCTCCTTGTCTCTTTTTCCCTTTCCCCAAGCCTTGCAAGTGTGCTTGCCGAAGGCGTGTTTCCAACCCTTGAATTTAGGGCAAGCTGCGTGAATATCTTAAGTGCATCCTGCACATTTTGCGGCGTTCTTTCAGTGACTTTCTTAAGCTCATAGGGCGGTATCCTGTTGCCACGCTTGTCTGTGTCTACAATAAATGCCTTGCTCTGCACATTTATTTGAATGTTCATAAATATCACCTATCATATAGCCTAATGGGCAGGTTTCAGATGGCTTATTTTGCGCATAACTAATATATAAATCTTCACTTTTTACCACATAATGCTTATTTTTGCTCATTTTGCGTCTCCTGCCTTTTTTCCCATGCAACTTCAAGTGCAGCACTGAAAGTAAGCAATATTGAAGAAAAAAAGAATTTGAGGACAGGCTTAAAGGAAAAGAGAATTTAGATTACTCCAAAATACCTGTCTTTTTCCCAACTTGTAACCTGGGTCCTATAACCATCCCAGTCCTTTTGCTGGATTTTGACAAGGTATTCTGTCGTGTGGCTGCCCATTGCCTCTGTCAGAAGTTTGTCGGCTAGGAATTCCTTTGTAGCCTCCTCAAGCGAAGATGGCAATGTTCCTATGCCTAGCTGCTTTCGCTTGTCAGCCTCATAGCCATAAACTCTCTCTTCAACCGGATTTGGCGGCTCAAGCTTCCTTTCTATTCCATCCAGGCCTGCTGCAAGCATGGCTGCAAATGCAAGGTAAGGGTTGCAGGCAGGGTCAGGGAACCTGCACTCAATTCTTGTGCCCTTTTCCTTTCCAACCAGGTTTCTTGGAATCCTTATCAATGCGGAGCGATTTATCCTGCCCCAGCAAATATATACGGGCGCCTCGTAGCCTGGCACAAGCCTCTTGTATGAGTTAACAGTGGGATTTGTTATTGCAGCTATGCCCCTGCAGTGCTCCATGATGCCTGCAATGTAGTGCTTTGCAGTCTTTGAAAGCCAGTATTCGTTGCTCCCATCGTAAAACAGGTTTTTTCCGTCCTTCCAAAGCGACTGGTGCACATGCATGCCAGAGCCGTTTATTCCAAACAGCGGCTTAGGCATGAATGAGGCAAAAAGGCCGTATTTTTTTGCAAGCGTTTTTACTGTCGTCTTGTAGGTAAGAACCGCGTCCGCTATTGGAAGCGCGTTTCCATACGTGAAGTCTATTTCATGCTGCCCCTGAGCAACCTCGTGGTGGCTTCGCTCTATCTTCATCCCCATTTTTTCAAGTGCAGGGACCATTTCCTGCCTCAGCTCAACCGCCTCGTCACGGGTTGCAAGGTCAAAGTAGCCGGCATTGTCATGAAGCTGCGCTGATGCAAGGTCGCCTATTGCCCCGGACCCATTTGGGCCCTTGAAAAGGAAAAACTCAAGCTCCGGCCCGACTTTTATTTCAAATCCCATGTCTGACGCCTTTTTCAGCTGCCTTTTTAGCACCTGCCTTGGGTCGCCTGCAAAAGGAGTCTTCTCGTCAACATAAACGTCGCAAATTATTCTTGCAGTCTTGTTTCCAGTCCAGGGAAGCGGCGCCCAGGTTGTAGTGTCAGGCACAAGGAACATGTCGGATTCGGATATGCGCGCAAATCCCTCTATCGAGGAGCCGTCAAACCAGGTGCCGGTTGTAAGGACATCCTCAAGCCTGTCAACCGTTATCTCGCACATCTTTGGCATTCCAGTAATATCAACGAATTCCAAGTCCACAAACTGCACGCCCTTGTCGCGGGCATCTGAGAGAACCCTGCCTATCTCTTCTTTTGGTATGTCGCCTAGCACGTTATGCACCCCACAAAATTCCCACTCGGTTCAATATGCTCAAGCTTGCAAATATGTTATATATATACATTTTTGGCATAAAGCAAGACAAACAAGCAAATTCTTTTTAAATTCTTTGTTCAAATGAACACATTATTACATAAATACAGCTTATTTGGTGAACAAATGTCGCTTCAGACACGCGGGGCTGCAAAAGGCGCCTTTGGCCTTGACAAAACAGACGCAGAAATCCTAGGCGAGCTTAGGAAAAACTCGCGCCAGTCATACAGGCAGGTTGCACAAAGACTCCAGCTCCATCCGACAACAGTGATAAGCAGGCTTGAAAAGCTTGAAAAGGCTGGAATTGTAAGGGGCTTTGGGGTGAACGTTGACCTGACCGCCCTTGGCTTTGATTTTCTTGGAATTGTCCAGGTGAACATCACAAAGGGTCAGCTGATAGAAACCCAGAAAAGAATCAGCACATTGCCCGGTGTCGTTGCAGTCTATGACGTGACGGGGGAGTGCGACTGCATTTCAATTATCGCCGCAAAGTCAAGAAAGCAGTTTTCAGAGCTGATTAAATCAATACTCAACCTGCAGCATGTGCAGCACACAAACACTCAAGTCATCCTCAATGTTGTCAAGGCAAGCTGGCAGTTTGAGCCCGTCTAGGAACTGTCTTTTTCTGCCTCAACAACGTACCCAATTCCTTGCCTATAAACGCGCAAAATTTTCAGCCTTGCAGGCGGCCACAAAAGCCCTCCGGAGGCAAACTTGACACTCTCTTTGCCATTGCCTGCAAGTACAACGGGGCTTACAAACATTATGATTTTGTCAAAAAGACCGGCTGACAAAAACGAGTGGATTATTTTTCCCCCGCCCTCGACAAGCACGCTTTTCACACCAAATTTTTTTGCAAGAACCTCAAGCACTTTTTTCGCTTTTATCTCCTTGCCAAGATTGACAAGGCAAGCTCTTCCCAGTTTATTATATGCCTCAATTCTTCCTTTGCTTGCCCTGTGTGTATAGAATATTATGGCGTCAATGCCTTTCACTGTTTCGCTTTTTTTCCCGAATATCCTTGCGGAGGGTTTTGTTTTCAGGGAAGAGTCAAGAATAACCTTTACCGGATCTTTTCCAAATCCCCTTGAAGAATAAGAGTGGTCGCCAACCGAGTTCACCCCTATCAAAAGTGCGCCGTGCCTTCCCCTCTCCATGTATTGCCTTTCCCAATCCGCGCCATCAGAGAATCTAATTTTCCTGCCTTTTGCCGCCAATTTCCCGTCAAAGCTCATGGCGCAGGAGATTGTGACTTTGGGCAGCTTTTGCTTTGCCATTTTTCAAGCGCCTTTCAAAGAAGTTTGGTTTTTATGGATAACTTGCCTGGAAGCCTTATCTTGTGCCCCATGCGCTGATTTTTTGTCTTCAGGTATTTGAGGTTGTATTTTGTCGGTGCAAGCACAAGCCCTATCCTGCCGCTCACCTTTATGCCGTGCTTTTTCAGCTCGCTTGCCTTTTTCGGGTTGTTTGTGATAAGTCTTATGGAGCGCACCCCCAGAAGCTTGATCATTTCAGACGCAATCCTGTAATCGCGCAGGTCCTCGGGCAGCCCAAGGGCAAGGTTGGCATCCACGGTGTCAAGTCCCCTGTCCTGAAGCTCGTACGCCCTAATCTTGTTGATTAGTCCGATTCCCCTTCCCTCCTGCCTCATGTAAAGAAGCGCCCCGCATTTTTGCCTTCCAAGAAACTTGAGTGCAGCCTCAAGCTGGCTGCGGCAGTCGCACTTGAGGGACGCAATCACATCACCGGTGAGGCATTCAGAGTGCACGCGCACAGGCACGCCTTTTTGGCCCTCAACGTCCCCCTTGACAACTGCAACATGCTCTTTCCAGTCAATGGAGTTGCAAAATGCATGGATTGTAAACTTGCCAAACTTGGTTGGAAGCTTAGCAAACGCCACCCGCTCAATGTGCGGCCTTTTGTTCTTGCACTTGAAGTAGTATCCCTTTGCAATTTCCTGCACGTCTGCCATATTCTAGCCCCAAAACAAGTTGTTTAGGTGCTTTTGGGTTTTTATTTGCTGCTACAAAGTCCCAAACCTAATACCAGCGAATTCCAGGAATCTGCGGACGGGCAACCTGCGGTCTTTCACAAGTCTTTAGGCTAGCCAGCAAAGCATTCCTGCCTTAAAAGTAGCACGCTTGTTGCCTAAAGCTCGCCAACCCTTCGCTTGATTTTCCTCTTTAAGCGTTTCCTGCGCTTTTTGACCCATTTCCAGCGCATCCTGTTCTTTTTCTTCCATTTTCGCGGTCTAGAACCCAATAAAACACCTGAATCATGGCACGTTATCTAAGCCTTTGTCTATTTCATTGTTGCACGATTATTTATAAGGCTTGGGTCGTTGCTTTTGGGAAATCGCCTTCCAAACCCCCTTTCAATATGCCTTGCTCATCTCACCATCAGGCTGTACTTGATTTCCGTAAGTTTTTTGGACTGACCATGATTCACGTTGCCCTTGATTGCGCTATTTACAAGCCCTATATCGTTTTGAAATGCCTGCAACAGGATTTCAAAAGCGTTACCTTTGAGGTTCCTCCCCTGCGCTATGACTACCTCTGCTGCATAGTACGCCGCCCCTAAATGGCTGCTTG
>VGKX01000081.1 GCA_016866895.1 Candidatus Parvarchaeota archaeon | reverse complement strand
CGTGCTGGATGTAGTTCTGGCGTGCGCTATCGTAGGCAATAAACGCCCCCTTTGCCTTTTCATATGCCAAATCAGAAGTGCCTTCATTTCCGCCTGTTCCGGCTGCCAAGGCAAGCGCGGGGGCTGCAAGGACAAGCAGCGCCACTAGGGCAGCGACAGGTTTCAGTCCGGCAGAGTTTGTTTTCTTTTCCATGGCTACAACTCACTTATTACACTTATTTATAACAAAAAGACTTTATAAGCTTGTCCCGAATCCTGTTTTCAGGCATTAGACGCTCCAGGCTCTAGTGCTTGAAGTGCCGCCTGCCTGTCAGTATCATTGCAATCCCATATTCTTCAGCAGCCGCAATCACTTCAGTGTCGCGCACAGAGCCGCCTGGCTGGACAATGCAGCCGACCCCGGCTTTTGCAAGCGCATCCACTGCGTCCCTGAAAGGGAAAAACGCGTCGGAGGCGGCAGTCGTGCCATCCAGCTCAAAGCCAAAGCGCCTTGCCTTTTCTACCGCGATGCTGCACGAATCCACCCTGCTCATCTGCCCTGCCCCGTTTCCAACAAGCTGCAGGTCTTTTGCAATGGATATTGCGTTTGATTTTGTGTGCTTGGCAAATTTGGTTGCAAAATAAGCATCCTCAAGCTGTGCGTCAGTTGGCTTTTTTGAAGTGACTACTTTTGCCGCAGCCTTGTCATATATGCCAGGGTCGCGGCCCTGGTAGAGCATCCCACCTGTTATGTATCTGAAGTTTACGGCCCTCTGCGTGCTCATGTCCCAGATGTTGGAAACATCCATTATTCTCCTGCTCTCCTTTTGCTTGAGGATTTCAACTGCCTCGGCTTCATACCCCGGCGCAAGGACAACTTCAATGTATTTTGAGCCAATTGCGGCGGCAGTCTTTGCATCCACCTTTCTTGAAAAGGCAATCACGCCGCCAAATGCAGATTCAGGGTCACAAGCATGTGCCTTGACATAGCTTTCCTCAAGAGTTTCTGCGCACGCCCCGCCGCACGGGTTGTTGTGCTTGAGAATCACGGTTGCAATCTCATCCTTGAACTCCCTGATTAGCCCAAAAGCCGAGTCCGCGTCCAAAAAGTTGTTGTATGACATGGCCTTGCTTCCTGCATGTATCTTGGAGTCAAAGATGCTTGTCATGCCAAGTATCCGATAAGCAGCAGCCTTCTGGCTTGGGTTTTCGCCATAGCGAAGCGGGTAGGCTCTTGCAAAGCGCATTTCAAGAAAGTCCGGGTACATGTCGGTGTCGCTTAGCCCTGAAAGATACCTGCAAATGGCCGCATCATAAGAGCTTGTCCTCTCAAACGCCTTTATCGCAAGCTCTGCCCTCATTTGCGCGCCCACATCCCCGTTTTTTTCAAGCTGCTCCAGGATGCCTGGGTAGTCACGCGGGTCGACTGCGACAACCACGTCCTTGTGGTTTTTTGCGCCAGCCCGCAAAAGCGCCGGTCCGCCTATGTCAATGTTTTCAAGTGCAACATCAATTGAAACGTCCTGCTTTCCAGTCACCTGCTCAAATGGGTAGAGGTTTACTGCGACCAGGTCGATTTGCGGTATGAGGTTTTTTTGCGCCTGGGCCTCATCATTCTCCACGCCTCTCCTGTAAAGAATCCCGCCGTGGATTTTCGGGTGCATTGTCTTTACCCTGCCTTCAAACATCTCTGGCCAGCCAGTAAGGCTTGAGACTTCAACTGCGCGTATCCCGGCCTGCAAAAGCTGTCTTGCAGTGCCTCCGCTTGAGACAATCTCAACCCCAAGCCTTGCAAGCCCCGAGGCAAATTCTACCGCCCCTCTCTTGTCAAAAACAGAAATCAATGCTCTTTTTATTCTACAACCAGTCGCTTTCGCAGCCTTTGTGCCAGAATCTGCATCAGGCGAACCAGGGCCATTCTTGGCTCCAGTCCCCAGGCTAAGGGGATTATTTGTGCTAGGACACATATATTGTATCTATTTGCCTCAATTAAAATAAAAACACCACTGTTGTATCATCTTTTTATTCATTCCCAGCCAAAAAGCAAAAAATGCAAAAACAAATGATGGTTTTTGCAGTTTTTGGCCCCCGCGGTCTTTGGCAGCACCGTGGCACAGGGCAGGCAAATCCAGGGCAGGCCGCAGCGACTAATAATGCGTGAAACTCATGGTCAAAGATTACAAATACGCATACAAAGGCGAGCAGGAGCTTGCTGTTGCATACTGCAGGGACGCACTGTTTGAAGTCTCGCGCTCCTTTGCCCTGACAATCCCCATGCTTGAGCACGAGCTTCGGGACAAGGTGACTGTGGGCTACATAGTAGCCCGCGTGCTTGACACGCTTGAGGACTCCCCAATCCCCCTCGAGCTTAAAAAAATCCTCATGGACGAGTGGATTGAGCTTATCTCTGCGGATTCATTTGACAGCCATTCGCTTGAAAAGGTCAAAATCAAGGCAAGGCTTGCAAACATAATCTCCCGCTCCTCGGCCCACATCTCGCACGTCGCATACGGAAAGCTGGTTTCAAACCTCTACAAAGTCTATGTTGCAATCACAAAGTTTGACAAGCCATTCATACTCTCGCAGCACAAATGGTTCAAGCAGATGAACGATGGCATGAAAAAATACCTGACAAAAAAAATCATGTCGTTTGAGGACCTTGACGAATACTCCTACTGCGTTGCAGGCACAGTTGGCGGGTTTTTGACGGACATTATCTGCCAGGGAGTTGTCGAGGAGGGCAAAAAAAGCGCGCTGAGGGCAACTTGCAGGGATTTTGGCCTGCTTTTGCAGAAAGTCAACATCATCCGGGACTTCCGGCAGGATGTTCTTGGAGGCAGATACTTCTGGCCAAGGCAGCTGCTTGCGCATCATCGCGATGAAGAGCTCCTTCTTTCAAAAAACCGCAGCTTTTCGCTCAAGGCACTTTGCGAAATGGTCAAAGATGCGCGGTCGCACGTTGCCAACTCGAGAAAATACATTGACAGCATGCCAGCGCAGTTCAGGGGCTACAAGATGTTTGCCCTTGTCAACTTCTACATGGCAATTGAGACTCTTGGGGCAGTGGAGCAAAACGCGGACCTGTTTTTTTCAGACAAGCCTGTAAAAATAGGGCGCCAGCGCGTGGCAGTCCTCATTGCAAAGGCAAGGCTTGAGGCCTACGGAAGCTAGCACAACCCTGTCTGAAAAGCCAGACAATACGGATCTTGTTTTTGCAGCCTGGAATTAGTTGCTTAGGCACTGGAAACCAGCTGCTAAAGCTTCGGGTGGCCCCAGTTGCGAATCATGCGCGGGCAGTTCAAGCTTTGCTGTGCTCCAATCCAACCAGCGCGTGCAGCCCGGGCGGCACAACAACCGTGGTCAGGAATGCCATTGAGGCAATAATCGTGTATTGGGTGACATCCAGCACCGGCTTTCCTGATTGGTCAAGCAGGGTTATTCCAAGCAAGGCTATGATAAGGGCTATTTCTCCCCTTGGCACCATTCCCCACCCAACCACCAGTGCTTGTTTTGGCTTCAAGCCTGCAAGAAGCGCGGGCATGCCGCAGCCGATTATTTTTGTAAGCACCGCAATGGCGCTAAGCGCCAGGACTGGGAACAGCACCCCGGGTATTTTCCATACATCCACAAACATGCCAATGGAAATGAAAAATATCGGGGTGAAAAGAACGTCTATCGGGAACAGCGCCCTGTTGAGCTTGCCTGAAAGCGGGGAGTGGCTTATCACAAGCCCGGCAATGAACGCGCCGATAATCGCAGAAAGTCCAAGGGCTTCGGAAGCAAATGAGTAGAAAAAAAGCACTGCAAGCAGCCCAGACAGCGTCCTTTTGGAAAGCTCCTGCTCCTCAAAGCTGAAAAACCTTTCAACAAAAAGCCTTCCAAGCCCAAGCCCGCATACAACAAACGCAAGGGCAACTCCTACCATCTGCGCCACTTGCGGCAAGGCATCCGCAGATATGCTTTCCGGAGCCGAGCTTACAAGTCCAAGCACAATCAATGCAAGTATGTCGTCAATGACAGCAGCCCCTAGGATAATTTGGGCAAAAGGCCTGTCCACAACCTTCATCTCCTCAAGCACTGCTACTGTGATTCCCACCGAGGTCGCGGTCAGTGCGGCGCCCACAAAAAGCGAAAATGCAAACCCCCCTCCGGTAGCCTGCGCGAAAAAGAACCCGGCTGCAAACGGAAGCGCCACGCCCCCTACCGCCACCAACAGGTTTTTGAGGTTGAATACCTTGTCAATCTCGCTGTGCAACCCTATGCGGAAAAGAAGCACAATCACGCCGATGTTCGCAAATGCCTTGATTATCTCGCTCCCAACAACGACTTCAGGTACGCCTGTTGCCGGCAGCACCATCCCAACAGCCCCTGCCAGGGTCGTCAGGGCGCCCATGGCGGCAGGCCAGGCAACGCTTAGCGTGTAGGGGGATATAATGATACCAAGAAGCAAAAGCACCATGACAAACGGCTGCTTCCACTGCTGTATAATCCTTTCAGCCACCAGGGACACCAAAAGCAGAAGGGAAATTTCAACCCAGATCCGCTTGTCCTCGTTGAGGTGCCCGAAAAAAGCCGCCCCCAGAACCATTGCAAGCAAAAGCAGCCCAAGCAATATGACCAGGAATCCTCCCCAGGCCTTGCCTCTGGTGACAATCTTGGCAATTTCGCTTCTCATAATGTCATTTGCTGCGCAAAGGATTATAATCAATTCTTGGCAATCCTGACGAGGCTGCTTCCAGCAACTAATCGTCATTGAATTTGATTGGCTTTTCAAGCCACGGCAATTTTGCGGAAGCTATCCTCCGCTGCGAAAAAAGTATTTTGCCGCCCTTGCCAACTCCCATCTCCTTGTGGTAAGTGTAATGGTATCGGCCGCCCAAAGTCGATACGTAAGACTCGCTTATGCCAAGCATAAATCTCTGCCCTGCCTGGAATTTTTTGAAAAATTCCCCCATCTCAACAGAGTACACCCTTTTGTTTCCAAGGGCGGATATTTCAAGGTGCCGCTCTCTGACAGTGGCTTTTTCCCCGTCAGCTTCCATGTGCATCCTAAAGTCAAACGCATCGTTTTTATGGTTTTCAATGTCCAGGAAAAGCCCGCCTTCGGCCTGCCTAAAATTCCAGACTATGGAAGGCTTGACTGCAAGCTCGCTTGACGCCACGCTGTTTTTTCGTGTTGCCTCAAGGGACAAAAATGCCGAAAAAAGAACCGTCAAAGTCAGTGTGACAGAAAGCGCCTCTATTAACACCCGTGCAGCCTCGTAGGAAATGGCGCGCCTGTAGTATTCAAGAACCGTGATTGCAAGCAAGAGCAGGAATACAATTATCAGGGCAA